>CAZCVU010000473.1:0-2553 GCA_964501745.1 uncultured Flavobacteriales bacterium
TCTCGGCGTACGACATTGCCAACGCCAAGCCGGAGGTCAAACCATTTCTGAAGGTGTCCGGGGCCGACGATTTGCCATTTGCCGACGGCGAGTTCGACTTCGTCTACTCGCTGACGACGTTGCACATTCTCAAGATTTCAGAGCTTTACAAGGCGGTGCGAGAAATCGTCCGGGTGGGACGTGGCGACGCCTATGTGATGGTCGAATCGTATCGCACCGAGCGCGAGAAGGTTAACCTGCTTTACTGGCAGTTAACGTGCGAGTCTTTCTATTCGCCGGACGAGTGGGTCTGGACCTACACGCAGAATGGCTATACCGGCGACTACGGCTTTATCCATTTTGAATAGACGGGTCGAGGCGTGACCGCCTTATCGCATTGCGTCCGTCCGATCAAATCTAACGCGTATTTGTATCCAGTCCCAAATCCTAGCAATCGCAATTGCTGACAAGATCGCCATAATCGGCTCAGTCGGCAGGCGGTATTTTGGCGACATGACCGGACCGGTGAGAAGTGCGAAATAGAGGATGACAGCAATCGCGAGAAAGCAAATTAGCGGCCGTTCCATTGCCAAGGCTCGAATTCCCATCAAATTTAGAAAAATTGAAAGTACCGCCAAGACAGATGCGGCGAGAACGATCGACGCATATGGCGTTGTATTGAATAGCATAGTCGCGATGCGATCGAAGGTCGAACCCGTTAGTTCCAGAAAGCTATCGCTCTTTAAGCTTCGAACGCGCTTTTCGACGACTATGGCTGGCGCTCCCCAACTAACCGCCATGCCACTGATCCAGGCGGCGGCAGTTTCGAGGGGCGGAATGTTTGATAGATCCCGAAGACTCAGCGCCACTATCATATTGTCTCTCAAAAACGGATTCATGCTGTCGTAATCATATCCGCGTTTTCCAATCTCTTTCTTGTAGGAGGAATTAAATTGTCCGGCAGCATCCGTGTAGCTTTTTGATCCATTGAATGAGACGACCAAAGGCAGCACCCAATTCATCAAATGTGCACCCGATTGAGCAACGATACGCGGCGACTCGAAGTATTCGAGATTTCTGAGAATAAGCGGCGCCGTGGCGACGGAGATTCCGGCAACAAACACGACACATAAGCTAAGGTTGCGCAAAATTGACAGACCAAGCCGATGGTTTGCCAAAAGTAGAACGACAAGCAATAAGGGTGGTGCAAATTGGGCAACCGGACGAACAGCGATCGACGCACCAAGAACTAGGCCAGCGATGCCAACATACGTCATACGTCGACTCACCCAGAATGCACACAGGCTCCAAATTGTTAGTGTTGCGAGCAGCAGAAATAGTGTGTCGGTGAGGATATAGGCACTGTGAAAAATCATATTTGGCTGTAGTGCTGCTAACGCGCCGGCAACCACACCGACCAAATCCGAATAGTATCTGCCAATCAGGAAAGCAAAAACGCAAGTCAGTGAATCCAAGATGCACTGAATAATGATGACGGAGTCGACCGAAGCGCCGAAGATACTACGAACGCCAAGCAAGAAGACGGAATATCCGGGTGTTCTCTCGTATATTGGCACAATGAACGCGCCATCCTGCGACTCCTTGATGTAATTGAATCCTCCAGTTTCAATCCAGTCGAGCGCTGATTGCCAATAGGTCATCGAATCTTCGATGAAGAAGTTTTCTGATACCCCAGCTAGAGAAAAGTAATTCAGGAATCTAACGGCAAGCGCGCCGAAGAAGATTGCCGCGGCAACATTAATCTCTTTACGCCGCTTTGGCCTCAAATTCGGGACACTAAATTTACGGGCTATCAAGTTTACGGTGCTGCAACGATCTGCATCAGATTATCACGACCAACGCAGTAGCGCTCGTCGGTTTCGGGACAAGCAAACTGATCTTCGAGCGGCATTCCCGCTCTTCCATCCCACCCAACTTGCCTGGCCATTTTGCCAGCAACCAATCCACAATTTGGCATATCGGAAGCGACCGCCGCAACGGATAAAACATAGCCGTCGAATTACGTCCATGTGATGCAATTCCCTTGTTTTTATACTCTTTCTGTTTTTTTGGCGACCGCCGCGAATATGATATGGTGGCTCGATTATCCGTCGTCGTGCTGGCGTTCGGGACGCGGACCGTACAGCCGATGATGTACACGATTGCTGAGGGACCGCAGGAAGCCGACCGCTGCATTGATGAGAACCGGGCCAGCGGAGGGTGTTGTTGAAGTGGTAAGTATATTGTTGGAGATTGGGCGTGGCTGGACCTGTCACAAAACGCCAACATTCGCATTGTGGTATAATGGATTTCTATACGGTGATTGCTTTGAACGCCTCGCCACCGATTTGGTCGCTTCGAACGGTCAACGCGCCCAGATTAGCAGTAGACTAAGCACCCTTGACGGCCAGTTCGGCTTTGTGCTGGATACGCCCAGCTGGACTTTGGCCGCATCGGATCGCATACGAAGCGTTCCGCTTCTTATCTGTCGTGGCTCAGGTGGCAAACTTCTATTAACGCAATCCGGCCAATGCCTCGAAGGGCAGCTTCAACTCGGCCTTGAGGATATGGATC
>CAZCVU010000474.1:0-2552 GCA_964501745.1 uncultured Flavobacteriales bacterium
TGCCCTCGGCAACACCGCCCCAATTCGCTTCAGCGGGGCAGTGGGTAACAAGAATTCCAAGCTCTGTCGCGGCCGCAACGTCCACGTCGTCGACACCAATGCCGCATTTGGCAACGACGCGTAGCGAGCCCGAACTCTGCAGCACCTCACGAGTGACCCCATGAGGGTTGGCGGTGGCGCCGATGAGAGCTACAGCCCCGCTCGTCGATTGGTACAGCTCAGCTTCGCTGTCCCCCTCAGAATCCCGCCAATCTCCCTCGCTCAATATCAGTTCACAGCCAGCCGACTCAAGCAAACGATGGCTCTCGTCAGTCCCGTCGACAGGAGCGAACACGAAGACTTTCGGTTGTGCCGTCATCGCCTATTCCTCCATTCACCCGGCCACAACCATCGGCTTAGTGGTGTTGACGTCGAGGTAATGGGCTCCGGCGTCCTGCCGCTGGCGGCCAAGGAGTTAGCGCGCTTGGGCTCCCCCATACAGCAACGCCTACCGCCGGCGCATCGCCGCGGACAAGCCGGCTGCATTCAAGAAAAGACCCGCGCCCCCGTATCGAGGGCGCGGGTTACCACTATTTGGTCAGGACCCATGCTGCGGGCATGCCCTAGGCGAACCACCAGCGCTCGATGACCCGGTAACCGTCGAGCTCCCTGTTGCCCGCTAACTTGCCGTCGTTCGCCAGCTTCTCCGAATAGCCGATGAGATGATCGGAGAACAACGGAATGACAGTGCCCCCCTCGTCACGCACGATCTGTTGCATCTCCCAGTACATGTCGCGCGCCTTGTTCTCGTTGAGCTCGCCGCGCGCAGCCAACAACAACTGGTTCAACCTGGGATGGTTCAACCTGGATTCGTTCCAGTTGGCACCGGCCGAATAGGCCTGCGTGAACATCCAATCCTCGGTCGGGCGGCCATTCCAATAGGCGGCGCTCCACGGGTGCTTCAACCAGACATTCTTCCAGTAGCCGTCGTTGGCGACCTTGTTGACCGTAAGTTTGATTCCCGCCTTTTTAGCGCGCTCGCTGTACAGCAATGCCGCGTCCATGGCGCCGTCCCAGATTCCCTCCGACGTGCTCAGCTTCACCGCCAGATTCTCCATCCCGGCCTTCTTCAAATGGAACTTTGCCTTGTCGGGGTCGTAGACCCGTTGCGGCAGCTCCGTATTGAAGTACTTGTTGACCGGCGAGATCGGATGGTCGTTGCCGACCGAACCGGTGCCGTTGAGAACCTTAGCCGCGAGTTCTTCGCGGTCGACGGCATATTTCAGGGCGAGCCGCACATCGTTGTTGTCGAAGGGTGGTGTGTCGACGTGCATCGGCCAAGTGCGGTGGAGTCCCGCTTTTACTTTCACGACGTTGACACCCTTTGCTGCCTTCAGCCGTGTCCATGTCTTGCGATCCGGTCTTTGGATAACGTCGACCTGGCCGGTAATCAGGGCGGCATGACGAGCAGCCACATCAAGGATCGGGATCACTTCGGCCGAATCGAAATGGCCTACGCCTTTCTTCCACATGTTCGGATTGCGCTCCATGGTGAGGCGACTGCCCGGCACGAAATCCTTCAGGATGTACGCGCCAGTGCCGTTACCGGGGCTGTACACTTTGTCATCCTTGATGGCGCTAATTTCAAAGGACGCCATGAGGAACGGGAAGTGTGCATTCGGCTCGTTTAAGGTGAAGACGACCCTGTTCTTGGTGTCCGCCTTCATGTCCTTGATGGGCTTCATCATCGCCTTGGCGGACGACTTCGAATTCTTGTCGCTGTGATAGCGGACGGTCCCAATGACGTCGTCCGCGTCGAGCGTCTTGCCGTCGTGGAAGGTCACATCCTTCCTGATATTGAAGATCCAGGTCGCCGGGGAATCGCCGGGCTCCCAGGATTCTGCCAGCTCCGGCACAATACCGCCCTCATGGTCGAGTTCGACGAGCTGGTCCGACAAGGTATATCTTCTTGTAATAGCCGTGAACTCGCTGGACTGGATCGCGGGATCCAGCGAATCGGTCGTGCTGCCCTGCGCCATGCCGACACGGAGATGACCGCCCCGCTTCGGTGTCGCGGCTTTCGCCTCACCGGGCAGAATTCCGGCCCCCATGCTTGCCAGCACGGCCGTGCTGACGCCTAGAGCGGCCGCACGATCGATGAACTCACGACGAGAGAGATCATCGCCGCCGGTCGGCGGACTAATCGACTCTGGTTTCTTGGAATCGTTGCTCATGTGCTTCTCCCAGTGTGCAGAATTCGCCCGTGACACGCCTTGCGTCTTGGGCACAACTTTTGTTCACACCGAGTTGCGCGCAACAAGCCTGTTGCGTACAGCACCAGTGAGGAGGCAGTCCTCAGCAAGAAATCTTATGACAAGACCGGCTTCAAGGCTGCAATCAACCGATTGCGACACCTTTGGAGTTGATGCCTCCCGCACCGAAATCCACTTCTGCCACTTCTCGTCGCTGCTTTATCGCAGATCTTTTTATGCAATTTGTTCTTGTAGGTTACGTCAACTGTAAGCCCAGTCCTGGGTTTTCAGCAACATCTTTCTCTTTCTTGGCACGCCCAT
>CAZCVU010000475.1:0-2542 GCA_964501745.1 uncultured Flavobacteriales bacterium
GGTGTAGTTTTGCTCCGCCCGAGTGGCGCATTTTTACTCCGCCGTTGACAGAGAGGTAGATCAAGCCGTTGTTGCTGCCGTTGTAGCGGTGGCGAAGCTCGACGTAGTACTTGAGGGCGGAGCCGGAGAGGGACCGGAACGCCTCGCTCGTGACAAGAGCAGTGCGGAGCTGGACGAACTTGCCGCCGGTCTTGCTCCGGCCCTTGGCGTTGGCTCTCCGCGGGCGCCGCTTGGCCTTCGAGGTGGTCATTCGCAATGCTTCCGGGCGATCATGCGGAGATTCGCCTCATCAGCTCTTTCTCGCCGGGAGGGAGACCACCTTCAGGCGGTGCTTGTCCTCCAGCCACTTGTGAAAGCGGCGGCGCGTTCGCTCGTCCGCGTCAGACCAAGCCGTCTGGAGGCGCTGGAGAAGATCCTCCGCGTCATCGACCTTCTCGGCTTGCGCCCGAAGCTCTCGATCTTGCACGACCATCTTGGGGGCCAATCCCAGCTTCAGCTTGGCGTCGCGAACGCTCTGTGCCTCGCCGTCTCGTACCATCTCGACAGCTCGTCGCTGCTCGGTCGGTTTCAAAGAGGCCAGCGAGTCCAGCTCTACATTCTTGCCGGCGATCTCAGGCATCTCCTGAATCTGCTCCCGGATATCGGGAGGGATGCGGTCGTGCCGGCGGATCGAACTGTTGATCGCCGACTTCGACATGCCGGTCGCCGCCGCGGTCTCGGCCGCGAAGCCCTTCTTGCCGCGCCCGCCCAAACTGGCCTGACTCTGGCCAGTTTCCGTTTTCTTCCAGCGATCGAGAACCGGGAAAGGGTCTTCATCCGGGGTGGTGCCTTCTCGATGCTCTCGCTTGCGCAAATGCTCCCAGAGTTCCTTGCGCCTGGCGACGTGCTCGTCGCGTTCGAGGGCGGTTAGCTCGGCGCGCTGCAGGTTCTCGTCGATCTCCCAGAGGCGCCGTTCCAGGTCGTCGAGGTCGTCCGCCACGATCGCGTCAATCTTTTCCCATCCGAGACGACGCGCAGCTTCGAGACGGTGCCGCCCAGCAACCAGAGTGAGCCCGTCGACGGTGTCCTCGTCGCCGGCCACGGTCGCAACAGTAATCGCGGAGCGCAGGCCGATTACCTCCATGGACTGCATCAGTCCAGGCAGTCGGTCCTCGTTCAAGCTTCGGAGCCGATCCGGAACGTCGATTTCGTCGACGCGGAATCGCCCTTGCCCATCTTTCAAGGGAATCTTGCTCATGCGGTCTCCTCGCTCGACGGCCGTACAAGGATGCGGCAGCACCGATGTATCGGCTCGATTGAACGGCGAATCTGTTGAGCGTCGCACTCGGCAAGGTCGTTCATGCCGGCGCCCAACGTGGTGGAGAGGGTGCTCATGTCATGCCCTCGTTCGAATATGCGAAATGGCGCTGGAGGCGCCGGTCGATGTCGACGGGGCTGGAACTCGGAGGCAGACGATGTTATATCGGGTGCGTAACCATTTTTGTATCGCCGCCTTGAGTACCAGCCTCGCCCGGCACGGCGGGGCTTTTTTCATCAGGCTGCCTCGCCGCTCGTTACCTCGTCATATCGTTTTCGGAGTCGCCGCTTCGATCCGATCCAGGTGCGGCCTAATTTTCCCGCGGGGAGAATTCCTTTTTCGAGAAGATCGTAGGTCCGGCGTAAATCCTCGTCGATGAAGTCGGCGATCGCCTTGGCTCCGCGCAATTTGTCGTCGGCCAAGGTCTCGCCTTTATTGTTGGCGTCTGCGGTGGACATGCTGTCTCTGTCTCCTGGTTGCGGAGCGCGGTATGCGCTCCTATGTCCTGCCAGGAACCGTGTTATAATTCCCTTCGGTTGCGTTCCTTGCAGCGCCTTCCCATCTAATGCATGGAGCCGCTAACTTGGAGGCAAGCCGTTAGGCTGCCGAGGATTGAATTGGTCGAAGAGAAGATAGAAAAGCCAACGGACGAAGTTTTTGGCGAGACGGATATTGTGGATCAGTTGGGGATGTCCGCGCGCACGTTTCGATATTGGAGGCAGGAAGGCTACTTCAGTTTTCTCACGAAAGTCACGAGCGGGCACACAGGGCGCGGGCCGCGCGTCCTCGCCGGTGTTGCGCAGAGCCTATGGGCGGCTGAAGACCTCATCGAAGCCCGCGTGCAGGCATCGAAGGTGAAGAGCGCACGGCGCCCGCGACCCGGTAGCCAACGACGTACCTTCCCGATCCTACCTATCAAGTAGACTTCCTAACGGGCCATTTCTGACGCCGCTTCAGGCGCGCGACGGCGGCCGTTTTTGTCGCATCCTTGTCGCATGGATTTACCGCTAGTCAATGGCAATTGGCAGAAAACTGCGGAAATATCCTGTAACACATGCAACAAGAAAAAGCCGCCTTACCGAGGCGGCCTGTTACGAAAACATTAATTACTTCAGCGAGTTAAAGGTGGCTGTGCTAACAGTCTCGAGCGAACCAGTCTCTGTTGTCGGGGCCGATATTCACTGCCCACCAGGGACTCTACAGGGAAATTCGCCATTTCGATCGAGTGCCCGCGTGTCGGTCGGC
>CAZCVU010000476.1:0-2542 GCA_964501745.1 uncultured Flavobacteriales bacterium
AAGGGGTGATCGGGGGCCGCCAGGCGTGATGCCTCGGCCAGGTCCTCGACGGCCTGGCGCGGCCGGTTGATCCAACGCGCCGCGAATCCGCGCCGGTAAAGGAATTTGGCCAGCGCCGGCCGCGACAGCCCTCGGGGCTTGCGTTGCCGTGCGCCGACCCGGAACCTTTCAAATTTCGCTATCGCCTTGGCCGTCGGGCGATAGCGCCGCAACATATCCACGATATCGGTGATCGCGGCCGGGTCCGGTACGACCGCGACGGGCTCGAAGGCGTCTGTCTCGCGCCGCGCCTCGTCGAGGGTCATGGCCACCGCGGGGGAGTAGAACGATACGATTAACGCGGCGAAGATCGCCAAGCGAGCCGGCGGTCGCCCCCACATCGCCGTTCCCTGCTTCGAACGTGCCATTCGTGACATTACGCTGGCGTACGCGAACCGGCCACCGACTATTTTTGCTTCCCTGCCGCCTCGCGCATGCGCTCCAGCATGCGAAGCGAGGCGAGCGGTGAGCGGCTGTAGAGATTGCGCAGAATCGGGTTCTCCTTGAGGTCGCGGCGGGTTCGCTCGTCGAGCTCCGCATTCGGCCGTGGCGGCCGTGTGATACCGGGCTCGCGCCGCTGGAGGGGTGTGTTCACGGCATTCACCCCCTGGCGCCGGCGCCGGTCGAGCAGCGAGATCTTGTCGACGATCTCGGATGCGAACGCACGCGCCCTTTGCGGATCGATTCGATGGATCGCCGAGAGCAGTCGGTTGTCGTTGACGAGGGCCAACGCATCCGGTTCCGCGGTTACTACGGTTGCGTGCAAAAAGCAGTATGAAAACGTAATGCCCAAGAACGCCAAACGACAGACCAAGCGATGCAACAACGCGCCTCCTCAGTTCCCACCCTCTGCCGGGGCGTTGTCCGACAACGCGGCCAACGCGCGTCGGAGCGATCGGATGTGCTCGCCGTAATATTCCTCGAGCTTACCGCTGGAGGAAACGAGCACCGCGCCGAAAGGTGAATTCGAAAGGTGAAGATAACCCGATTCAGCGAGCACCTTGACCACGTTCCGGCAGGTCTCGGGGCTCATGTATTCGATGACGAACCGCGCCAGATCCGACTGCGACAGCCGAACGCCGTTGGCGCCGCAATTGGCCTGCAGACGCGCGAACTTCTCGTCGCTGTCGAACATCGCGTCGTGCAACCTCTGGGGCTGAATGCCGAGCTTGTCGTGCAGATCCTCGCTCTCGCACAGCTCCTCGATCTTCTTGTTGTGCGCCATGCCGAGGCGGGTCAGCCCATCGGCGCCGTCGATGTCAAACACCTCGAGCAGATAATAGAATTCGGCGAGCTGATAGACCGTGTCCTGGCGCAGCTCGCGCGCCCCGATGCGGGAGTTCTTGTTACGGTTGGCGACGATATCGTCGAAGAAGCGCGCGCGGGCGAGCGAGACGTTCTCGAACACCGCGATGTCGGCTTCGATGTCCTCCTGCCGTCCGTCATCGAGGTCGATCGTCACCTGTCGTCCCGCCTGGATGCTCGTGAACCCACTCGCCCGATCCTAGCAAACCCGCATCCTTCCCCGCCAGCAATTCCCGGCAATTAGTAGCCGCTCCCAAATAATTGTAGTCGCTCCCAGGACCCGGCTGTCGGATCATGTCCGTGGTACGGGAGCCGCGTGGCTCCCGGATTCATTTGGCATACCAGGGAGACTGTTATGAGAAACACCACGCCCGAAACTACAGATTACGGGAGACCGACGATCCAGTCGGTAGGCAGGCGAAATGATAGGCGATCGTTTTCGCTGAAATCATGGTTTGGGTTCGCGGCAATGGCCCTGGCCTCGCTGGGCATGATCCACGACGCTTCGGCACGTGGCAGGACGGGAACGTCAAATGTCGATTGCGACGCTGGAGATAGCCTCCAGTCTGCGTTGGACAAAGGTTTCAACGGCATGCGCTTTAATGTCGCTGGAACATGCAACGAGGCGGTTATCGTCCGACTGGACGATATCCAAATCGATGGAATGACGCTTGATCCGACTCGTCGAGGGACAATCACGAAACTTAGCGGGGTGCCTATTGCCTTGGTTCAGGTAAGATCCAGCAGTGTTTTGATTACGAATATGACGATTGGTCCTGGCGACCAGAGAGGTATAGCCGTCACGCTCGGTGGTTCCATGGTTCTCAAGAGGAGTATTGTGGAAGATAATGCCTTCATTGGGATCGTAATCACTTCGGGCGGATACGCTCTCATCGGGCCTTCGAGTTCCGACCCTCATATTACGCCACCCAGCGACGGATCGTTGGGAGACCCAACGGGTAGGGGCAATGTAATCTGGAACAATACTCGCGGTGGAATAGTGATCAGACTCAGCGGAGCCGCCGCAATATTCCACAATGCAATATTGGACAATGACAAATTTGGCATTTCCGTATCCGCCGGCGGGTCCGCAGACATCGATTCCAACCTGATCTCGGGTCATGAAGGTCTTGCCGCCACCGGAATAAGGCTTATCCCGTTGTCCCAGGTTCCTCTGGCATGAGGCTGGTTTCCGCCG
>CAZCVU010000477.1:0-2539 GCA_964501745.1 uncultured Flavobacteriales bacterium
CATCGTGCCAGTTCGGATAATTATGGCCTTTTCCTAAAATATTTTTTAGCGTCTTATCCTCGTCGCTCTCAGAACTCCAGGGGACTTGAGCTTCCTGCATCTAGAGCACGCCATAAATCCTTCAAGATCCTGCACCTTCCTGGAATGGCGATCGTTGAAGTGGCCCTCGCCCTTCCGGTAAACCGCCGATCCTGCTTGAGGTGCCATTCCCGGCTTATGGCCTTTAAGTGCTCTTAGATGACGTTTAATACCGTTTAAGTGCCGTTAAGTGCCATTTGGGACTATTTAATGACCGTTCTCCGTTTCGATACGTTTCGCCGCCGCAAGGCCCGGTGTTCGGACTGCGGTCGGGTGATGATCAAGGCCGACGCGGGCAACGACGTGGCTTATTGCAGTTATGGCTGCGGTGTTCGGGCCCAGCCGCAACATACGCAGAGCGTGGTCTGGTCTAGTACGGCGCGGCAGAAATAGGGCACCCGTGGCGGCCAAGGAAAAGACGACGGTAATCGATTTACCGTACCAGGCCCAGCCTCGCCAGCAATTGATGCATGAGACGCTGGCCCGCCAGATCATGTATGGCGGGGCGGCTGGCGGGGGCAAGTCGGAAGGCATGCGCTGGGATGCGATTGCGTTTTGCATCCACAACCCCGGCCTCGATGCTTATCTGTTCCGTCGGACGCGAGTGGAGCTCGAGAACACGCACATCAAGCGCGTGAAGCCGGAACTGCCGGCGCCGTTGGGCTCGTACAACCAGACGCGGAATCGGTTCGAGTTCTGGAACGGCTCGTTTCTGAATATGTGCTACGCCGAGCATGAGGACGATGTCCACAATTACAACTCGGTTGAGTTTCATTGGTTAGGGGTTGACGAAGCCGGGCAGTTTACGCCGTATCAGATTGCGTATTTGCGTTCCCGGATGCGATTGGGGGGCTATACGCCGGAAGCGAACGCCGCTCAATTGCCGCGTTGTGTTTTGTCGTGCAACCCGGGCGGGATATCGCACCACTACCTCAAATCGACGTTTATTGACGCGGCGCCGCCCGAGACGGTGTTTCACGACGCGACGATGCGCGACCCGGCGAACCCGGACGACAAGGGGTGGTCGACGATCTTCATACCGGCGAAGATTGAGGACAACAAGTATCTGGACGCGGGGTATGCGGCGGCCTTTGGTGGTTTGCCCGACCATATGCAGCGGATGTTGCGCGACGGCGACTGGAATGTGGTCGCTGGGGCGTATTTCGATTGTTGGGAGACATCGAAGCACGTCTTGCAGCCGTTCCAGATTCCGCGTGGCTGGCTGCGGTTCCGCTCGGTCGACTGGGGGCATGCGACGCCGTTTTCGGTTGGCTGGTGGGCGGTTTCTGACGGCTCTGTCGACGGCATGCCGACTGGTGCGTTGGTTCGTTATCGGGAGTGGTATGGGGCCCCGGCGAACCCGGTAACGGGTCGCGTCGACGGCACCAAGGGCTTACGGATGGACGCCGGCGATGTCGCGAAGGAGATTTTGGCGCGTTCCGTTGGCGAGGACATTGCCTACACGGTAATCGACCCGTCGTCGAAGCGGACGGATTCGGGGCCGTCGCCGGCCGAGAAGATGATGCGGGCCGGTCTGCCCTTGGTCTGGGCTGACCGTGCCCGCGAGCCCGGCTGGGCGGAATTGTACGGCCGGTTGAGGGGCGTCGACGGCGTCCCGATGATTTATTTTTTCGACACATGCGTCGATACGGTTCGGACGCTTCCCGTCTTGCAGGCCGACATGCGGCGTCTTGAGGACGTTGACACGACGGGCGAGGATCACGCGGCCGACGATACGCGGTACGCCTGCATGTCGCGGCCGTGGGTGAAGGTTGAAAAGGTCAAGCCGTCGCCCCGGTGGGAGAAGACCATCGGCGAGATGATTGGCGATCTATCGCGCCGCCGTAGTGGCGGTGAAGAAAGGATAACGCTGTGAGCGACGAAGAGCGCAAAACGGAGGCCACCAAGACGCCACGGGATCGCGTTGCGTTCTGGCGCAATCAGCTTGTCGCCGAGGAGCGCGAGAACAAGCGGTGGCGCCAGGCTGTCGAGAAGAAGGTCTTGCCGCGCTACCGCGACACCAAGCGGAAGAGCGGCAAGGCGTTCAATATCTTTTGGTCGACCGTCGAGACGCTGAAGAGCGTCGTCTATTCCGCGACGCCGAACCCGCATGTACAGCGCCGGTATCTCGACAAAGACGAGACGGCGAAGGCGGCGTCGGAGTTGCTCGAGCGCGGGCTCAAGTTCTGCACCGATGAGTATGATTTCGACACCGAGATGGAAGCCGTGCGAGACGACGTTCTGATCGTCGGCCGCGGCGTGGCGCGCATCAATTACGACGCGACCATCGTTGAGCGCATGCCGGAATCCCAGGTCGGCGAGGACGGTTCTCTGCGTTATTTACTCGACGATGAAGAGGTCGAGGTCAACGACCGGGGCTTTGTCGAGGAGAAGACCGACGAGCGCATCGGCGTGTCGTATGTCTATTGGAAGGACTACCACGAATCGCCGGCGCGCCGCT
>CAZCVU010000478.1:0-2534 GCA_964501745.1 uncultured Flavobacteriales bacterium
ATCCTCCGTTAAGAAATAGGCTCTGATGTCCCAAATGTTTTGATGACGGACAATCTATCTCTCTGCGACCGTCAACGGCAATTACGATTTCAAAGTCCATGACAAGCTGACCCCGTTCGTTTCGGCGGGCGCCGGACTGGCAGGTGGTCGTGCCGAGGGCACAGTCGTTGGCTCAACCGAAGTCGGCAGTCAGGTCTCGGTGGTGCCGGCGATTCGCGCCGGAATTGGTGTTTCATACGAGGTCAACGATAAGGTGAGTATCGTTGCTGACTATGATTACATACATAATTTCGCAAGTGTCGCGAGCGGCAAGATCGATAATTTTGGCATCCACTCTGGCAATTTGGGATTGCGTTTCGGTTTCTAGCGTGTTCGAGAGTTTTGTTACGGAAGTATGCGGAGCCGAAGGGCTCCGTTTTCTTTTGTGTGACACCTACAAGAAATTATTCGTAGAAGCGGCTTGAGATTTAGCGCTGACCCGAGCTCAGTCGTAACGACGATCCATAATCCTTCACGCGTCGAGTTGAACGAGTCCCCGCAGATGAGTTAGGTGCTTGCCAAAGCCTCACTGCCTTTTAGCCCAGTGCGACCTCGGCGACTCTCGACGGGGCGCTATGATGTCATCTAGTGATGAAGGTATTCCGGCATCCCCCCACTTCCGGTTAAGCCCGGTAAGCGTTCGCTCACCACCTCACGATCAGGGTCCGCCACTAGTCACAAGCGGACGTTCGCTGCCGCCCGGACTTCCTCAGCTTCGATGCCTGCGCCAGCTTCTGTGCTTTCGCGATTAATGTTACCCTTACGACCCATCTGGCGGACCCGACACTCGAAAGCAACTCCGCACGGGTGCGCAGCGCGTTTGACAATGTGCAACGCGTGGCACCAGGTGATCCGCCGCTCTGGGTTTTTCCCGAGCTTGAAGAACATTTGAATTGGCGCAGGGCATCGTAGTTTGAGATCTAGAAATTGGGATTTGGAAGCCGATGTAGTGGTCGTCGGCTTTGGTGCGGCCGGCGTTGCGGCCGCAGTCACGGCATTTGAGTTGGGCGCGGACACGGTTATCCTCGAGAAGGCGCCCGAAGGTAGGGAGGGCGGCAACACAAAGATTGCTTCGCAGGGCTATCTCAACACCTCTTCGCCAGAGAAAGCGGCAAAGTATCTGACGGCGTTATGTGGCCCATATCCGGTGCCGGAAGAAATGATCCGCGCCTGGTCGCAGGAGATGTGCCTGAATAACGACTGGCTCACCAGCCTCGGCGGCGACCCGCAAGAGCATGAGCACCAGCCGGCCGGGATACAGTTTCCCGATTTGCCCGGGGCAGACTGTGTTCATAAGTTCCATGACGGCCCAACCTACGGGTATTCCTACACCTGGAAACGGCTCGAGAGTCTGGTAAAGCAAAGGCCAATCCGGATCTTCTACGAGACGCCGGGCCGAGAGTTGATCCAGGACGGCGACACCGGGGAGATTCTCGGTGTTCGCGCCTTGCAGGGCGACAAACCCGTTGATGTGAAGGCCCGCAAGGCGGTCATCCTCACCTGCGGCGGGTTCGAAAACAACCAGGAGATGATAAGGAATTATCTGACGGGCGTACCATATTGCTACCCGTCCGGGAGTCCCTATAACGAGGGAGACGGCATCTCGATGGCCCTCGCGGTAGGCGCAGACCTTTGGCATATGAACAATTTCGCCGGCCCCTCGATGGCGCTGAAGGTCCCGGAGTTCGCCACGACATTCTCCATGCAGGCGCTCCACTTCAGCAAGATCGTGCCCGGTGGAATGATCGTCGTCGGCCCGGATGGTAAGCGCTTTACGGACGAGAAATTCAAGACCTGCCACGGCAAGATACCGTCAAATGGGATTTGGCGCGCCCTTTCGACTCCGTGCCCGATGTATATGATTTTCGATCATACCCTGATGGCGTCGGGGCCACTTTACGACAAGGAACCCAAACATGGATGGACACAGATGGTCGAGCGCTATGACTGGAGCGACGACAATAGCGCCGAATTGGCAAGAGGCTGGATCAAGGTTGCGGATACGATACCGGACCTTGGATTTGCTATCGGGCTGAAGCCGCAAGTTCTGGGCGAAACCGTTGAGCGCTGGAACGCGGTGGCGAAGGCCGGAAAGGACGAGGAATTCGGCCGAAGCTTAATGCTAGCACCCTTCGATCGTGGTCCGTTCTACGCCGTCGAATTGTCTCCCTCGATGCTGAACACTCAGGGAGGTCCCCGGCGCAACGAGAACGCGCAGGTCGTGCGGCCCGACGATACGCCCATTCCGCGGCTCTATAGTGCGGGAGAACTCGGATCGATTTACAGCTACCTCTATCAGGGAACGGGAAATATCGGCGAATGTTTGGCGTTTGGTCGAATTTCTGGCCGCAACGCGGTCGCAGAGACACCGTGGATTTAGGATGGTGACATAACCATGACCAAGATCAGGGAACCCGCCGGTGCTCAACACCCGGATCATTGCTGTACCGCCGTTGTATGTCAGCCCCATCCGCCAGCCACTCCTTCGCAGCCAG
>CAZCVU010000479.1:0-2530 GCA_964501745.1 uncultured Flavobacteriales bacterium
GTTTTTTGTCGCGTTGGTCGTTGTCGTGACGGCAATCATGTCTCTGGAATGGTTGCGCATTTGCGGGCTTGGTTCGCGCATCGCCGGAGTGGCGGCCGCCGCCGTCGCGGCGGTTGCGCCGGTGCTTGCGATGATGGAGCAGATCGCCGCCGCCATGGCGGTTCTTATGCTTGGTGCCGTTATCGCCGCCGGTGCCAGCCGGTCGTCGCGGCAAACCATCTGGATCCTTGCCGCTCTCGGTATCCCTTACGTCGGACTAATGGGGCTCGCCATTGTCTGGCTGCGAGCCGAACCCTTAATGGGGTTGGCGACTGTCCTTTGGCTGATGTTCGTGGTTTTTGCGACCGACAGTGCCGGATACATCGTGGGACGACTGGTCGGTGGTCCAAAACTGATGCCGAAGATCAGTCCAGGAAAGACTTGGGCGGGCCTCGCCGGCGGCGTCGTGGCGGCCTCGGCAATTGGCCTCATTGCCGCACATTTCACCGGTCAGAACAGCCTTCTGCAAATGGCCGGGCTCAGTGTCTGCCTTGCTCTAGTCGCCCAAACCGGCGATCTTATCGAATCAGGACTGAAGCGTTATTTTTCGGTTAAAGATGCCGGTGGTATAATCCCCGGTCACGGCGGATTTCTTGATCGTTTGGACGGATTTCTTGCCGTCACACCAACCGTTGCCTTTTTGACCTGGACCTTCGGAGGCAGCCCACTCACGTGGCGTTGATGACGCCAGGGCTGCCTTTTCCATGCGTCGAAAGGCACTACATGGCATAAGGTGCGGTTCCTAGAACGCGGGTGAAGCGATGGACTACTTGCTGAGTGTATCCGGATATGTGCTGCCGTTCCTTGTTGTATTGACGGTTCTGGTGTTCGTTCATGAACTCGGACACTACTGGATCGCACGCTACAACAAGGTCCGTGTGCTGGTGTTTTCGATCGGCTTTGGTCCGGAGTTGTTCGGCTGGACGGACAAGGCCGAAACGCGTTGGAAAATAAGCGCGATTCCGCTTGGCGGCTATATCAAGATGTTCGGCGAAGGCGGAAGTGAGCAGCCAGGTGAAGAATTCCGCCCGGTCGCGGAGTCTGATCGCCAGATTTCATTCGCCTATAAGAGCTTGGCCCAGCGGGCAGCCATCGTATTTGCCGGTCCCGCGGCAAATTTCGCCTTTGCGATTATCGTGCTCACCGGTCTGTTCAGCATTGTCGGTCAGCCCTTCACGCCGCCGACTGTAACTTCGGTTCAGGAAGGAAGCGCGGCCGAGGAGGCAGGAATTCTGGCCGGTGATACGATTGCTCAGATTGACGGACGAACGATCGAGCGCTTCGAAGAAGTTCAGCAAATCGTTAGCCTGAATCCGCAGCGTATGATGACAATCGTCGTGCTCCGCGACGGCGGCGAAGTATCGCTGCAGGTAGCGCCAAGACTGGTCGAGGAAACCGATCGCTCGGGAAATATCCACCGCCTTGGGCGGCTTGGAGTTTTGGGCCAAGGCGCTGGCTATGTTCGCCACGATCCGATGACAGCCGCCTGGCAGGCAGGAAAGGAAACACTCTTCCTCACCACCGGCTCGCTTAAAGTTGTAGGTCAGATGATCGCCGGTTCCCGCAAAGCCGACGAGTTGGGCGGGCCCATCCGAATCGCCCAGATGTCGGGAGAATTCGCCAAAGTTGGTTTCGTTCCTCTGATTTGGTTTACCGCGCTGTTATCCGTCAATCTTGGGCTGATTAATCTGTTTCCCATTCCAATGCTTGATGGCGGCCATTTGCTCTTCTACGCAATCGAGGCGGTACGCGGAAAGCCGCTTGGCGAGAGGACACAGGAGATTGGCTTTCGCATAGGTCTGGCTTTTGTCTTCGGTCTCATGATATTTGTGACCATTAACGACTTGGTACAATTGCATTTTTTTGAGTTTGTCAAAGAACTGATCAGCTGAATCCGCGAGCCTGTCACTGCCGTGTGGAAATCATGCCGTAATATCGTGCTGGGCATGGCAACGCTGTTCGCGTTGTCGGCACCAATTCTGTCGTTGGCGCAGAGCGTCGTGCCGACATTGGTGCCGCCTGCGCCGGCCGGCGACTCAACCCCGCGTGTCGCTCCCACGACAAGTACGTCTGGTCAGGAGTTTCCCACTATTTCCGAGATAGTCGTGGAAGGCGCGCAACGCATTGAGCCCGACACGGTGCGATCTTACATGCGGGTGAAGGCCGGCGACCGAATGGTGCCGGAACTGGTCAACGAAACACTTAAAGCCCTGTTTGCAACCGGTCTATTTGCCGACGTAACGATCCGGCGCGAAGGGTCGGCGCTCGTCGTAAGGGTGGTCGAGAATCCAATCATTAACCGCATTGCTTTCGAAGGAAACAGGCGCATCAAGGACGAGGTTCTCGAGAACGAAGTTCAGCTGCGTCCACGCATTGTCTACACTCGAACCCGGGTCCAAAGCGATGTGAAGCGAATTCTTGATCTCTACCAGCGCAGCGGTCGATTCGCTGCAAACGTCGAGCCGAAGGTCATCCAACTCGAACAAAACAG
>CAZCVU010000480.1:0-2528 GCA_964501745.1 uncultured Flavobacteriales bacterium
GATTCGACGCTGCAGCGGTGCCATCATTTCACCGACCTCTGCTTCCGAATATCGGGGCGTGATGTGCTGCGTGCAGTTAACGTCCAGGGCGGAAACCTCGAAGACGATGGCCTGGTCTGGGACGGCGGCATAATCGGCATCGGTTAGACGCCGCATCAGTTCGGGATCCTCTGTCACTCGGGCGCGGCCCCAAATCTTGAGCCGGTAGCGGTCGGGATAATCCATCAGGAAGATGTAGGCCTTGTCGTTCTCGCTGAGATTGCCGGTCGTGATGTATTGACGGTTGCCACGGAAATTGGCGAATGCCAGCGTCTTCTCGTCCAGTACTCTGAGGAACCCGGGTTTGCCACCCCGATGCTGGATATAGGGTTGACCGTCGGTGCTGGCAGTGCCGAGATAGAATGACTCACGCTCGCCGATGAATAGGGCCAGATCGTCGCTGAGGGTATCCTGCCAGCCACCCCGTTCCTCCATCTTCGATAAGTACTTGCGTGAACCGCGGCGCTCCTGAATCGCCTTGACTGCGTCGGTAAAGGCGACGTCGCTGGTGTATGTCTTACCCATGTTCTCAACTCCTGTAGAACGGCTATTAGTGGTTTGCTGAAAGGCTCCGAATCGGGGCGAAAAGCGTTCTGCATCGGCGTCCGTGCAAGGTTTTCGGTTCGCGGGAGGTACTGTGCGGCAAATCTCGGATATGATCGCGCCTGTGGCGGCGCGTCGTCAATTCGTGCCGCCCAAAGGTCAGTGATATTATGCTTCGGGAGACGGCAGCTCGCTCCACCGGATCACCTCGCGGCATCAGGGAAGAAGTCAACGTCATACCCGTCGAGTGACCGTAGGGGGCGGCGAACTCTTTAGACTCGAGGCATGTCATGGAGATGAGCATTTTGTCTGCAGACACCCTTCCGGAGCGCTTCGCGGATGTCGAGCAGCTCGAGGAAGTCATGACGCGGCCGTCCGAGGCCCTGGTCGAGGACATGCAGCGTCTTGATGGCGACATCCTGGTATTTGGCGCCAGCGGCCAGCTTGGAAAAACCGTCTGCGGGCTCGCCAAACGGGCGGCACCCGGTAAACGGATCATCGCCGCCGCCCGCTTCAGCCAGCCCGGTATGAGGGACAGGCTCGAATCCTGGGGCGTCGAGACTGCGACTTGCGATCTGTTGGACCGGGCCAGCCTGGCAAGCCTGCCGCGGACCCCTAACATTGTATACGCGGCGGGCGGCAGGTTTGGCCCTGTTGGCGACAGGGACCGGGCCTGGATGACGAACACTTACGCGCCGGCGGTGGTCGCCGAATCCTTTGCCGGTTGCCGCACAGTGATCTTCTCTTCGGGCACCGTCTACCCGCTTGTCAGCTTCCGCAGCCAAGGCGCGAGCGAGGATCTGGCGCCGCATCCCGTGGCCGACGAGTTCGCCAATTCCTGTCTCGCCCGCGAACGCGTATTTCAGTACTTCTCGAAGCTGCACGGCACTCCGGGCTGTATCATCCGGCTCGCCTATGCCAACGAAATGCGCGAAGGCGTTGTGCAAGACATTGCCCGAAAGGTCTTCGCGGACGAAGTGCTTGACCTCAATCTTGGCCACTTCAACGTGATCTGGCAGGGCGACGTGGCTTCGCACGTCTTGCGGGGCTTTCAGCATTGCACCACGCCGATGACCCCGATCAACGTAACCGGACCGGAAACCGTGAGCCGGCGAGACCTGGCCTGCGAGCTGGGTCGGCTGTTCGGCAAAGAGCCACGGCTTGAGGGCAGCGAGGCGGAAAAGGTTTGGCTCATGAACAGCGGTTTGGCAACACGGCTGTTTGGTTATCCGGTGGTGTCGCTGTCACGCATGACGCATTGGACTGCCGACTGGGTTGCGCGCGGCATGCCGCGTACGAAGACGCCGTTTCCAGGGCAGATCAGATGGCCGATTCCAAATTGAAGTAGTAGTCAGCGAGGATCGATGCCAACGCGAGCGGGCGCTGACGTTACTTCCAGACGGCGCGCGCAACGCGAAGCCAGTTTTCGCCCAAAATGCCGCGGATATCCGCTTCCGAATAGCCGCGCTTGACCATGCCGTCGGTGAATTCCGGGAATTGCTCAGGTTGGACGTATTTGATGTCCGGCCAAGGTATACCCGAAGCCGGCGGATGGCGGGCCGTTGGCCAGGAGTTCGCGGGGTCGTACATGGCGTCGACCGAAATACCGACATGCTCCGGCCCGACAAGCTCCACGACGTAATAGAGATGCTTTAGAAACGTCTCGGTCGAATTGTCGTTGTCGCCGAGGAAGACACCGACGCCGTTGATGCCGATCACGCCACCGGTCTTGGCGCAGGCCTTGATCTGCTCGTCGTTGATGTTGCGCGGGTGATCATGAACCGCCAGCGGAAGTGCATGACTGAAGACCGCCGGAACCTTTGTCACTTCAAACATGTCCATCGTCGTGCGGTATCCAGTATGACTTCCGTCGCTGATAATACCGACCCGATTCATTTCCTCGATGAACTGCACGCCGAGCCGCGTCAGCCCGCCGTCCGTACGCT
>CAZCVU010000481.1:0-2528 GCA_964501745.1 uncultured Flavobacteriales bacterium
CGTCGTCAGGTGCTACGGCTACAACAACCGGGCAGCAGGCCGCCCCGGTCGGTCAAACCGGCAGTTTGCTTCCTGGACAGATGAGTCTCGGTACGGTTAGCGGATCGCAATTGGCTGCTACGCAAACGGGCGCCGGCACACAGGCGCAAGGCAACGCATCACAGGCCTCCGTACCGGTCCAGGGTTGGACCGGTCCGGTGCCAAAAGCTGGCCAAGTTCGTCCATTGTCGTTGAATCAGGCCGCTCCTCCACCGACGCCGAGGGTTAATCAGCAAGCTTCTACGCCCTCGATACTTCCACCTGGAACGCCAAAACAGCGGTATGACTATGCGTTTTCGCTCTTGCAAAAGCGTGATTTCGAAACAGCCGAGCGGGCGCTCCGCGCCTTCCTGCAGCAACACCCCGAAGATGCACATGCTGGCAACGCCTATTATTGGCTGGGTGAAACCTACTATGTACGCAAGTATCATGAGGACGCGGCAAAGATCTTCGCCGACGGATACGAGCGATTCCCCGAGGGGTCGAAAGCACCTGATAACCTTTTAAAGCTTGGCATGTCCCTTACTGCGATCGACAGGGTGGAACTGGCCTGCAAGACTTTTTCCGAATTGCTCCGAAAGTTCCCGAACGCCAATACGCGCATTCTGGAGAATGCTAAAGGCGAGTTCGGTCGCGCTGGCTGCAAATAGTCTGCCGACGAGCCGTAGCTATGGGTTCCATCATAGCCAAGTGTACAGCGCAACCGATTGAGCCCCGCGAATTCGCGCATCGCATGTCGGCATTGGGAGCGATCGAGTCGCCGCCGCATATCGCGGTAGCATGTTCCGGCGGCGGGGACAGCTTGGCTCTGACCTTAATCGCGAATGACTGGGCAAAGGCTCGCGGCGGCCGGGTGACCGCACTGATCGTAGACCATCGGCTCAGATCCGAATCCGCGGTCGAAGCGCGGCAGGTCGGACGTTGGCTTGCCGATCACGGAATCGACTTCCACATCCTGCGCCGGCCAGACTTACCGATTGCCGGCGACTTACAGTCGCAGGCACGAAGTGCACGCTACCGCCTGATGGCGCGATGGTGCCGACGCGCAGGTGTGCTGCATTTGCTGCTGGGTCACCAACAAGAGGATCAGGCGGAGACTTTTCTGCTCCGTCTCGCGCGCGGAAGTGGTGTCGACGGACTCGCCGCGATGGCTGGCGTGACGGAACTGTCAGATGTGCGGCTGTTGCGGCCGGTGCTTGACGTCGCCCATGATCGGCTGCTTGCCACGCTCGACCTCTACCGACAGCCGCATATCGAAGATCCTTCGAATCTGAATACCGATTTTGCCCGCGTACGGCTCCGCCGTTTGTCCCCAAAGCTGGCAGATGAAGGCATGACGGCGAGCCGTCTTTCGGGCACGTCGTTGCGCCTCGGGCGTGCCCGCGAGGCACTGGAGACTGCCGTGACCTTGCTTGCCGCGCGCTGCGCATCGCCACGCAGCGAGGGATACTGTCTAATCCAGCCGGATCCATTACTTGAGGTGCCAGAGGAAATTTGTCTACGGCTGCTTGGGCGGGCCTTGGCCTGTGTGGCTGGAGCCGAACATCCTCCCCGCCTGCATCAACTGGAGCGTCTGTACGATTGGCTACGGGCCGGCGGCGTCGGAGGCGGCAGGACGTTAGGAGGGTGCCGGGTTTTGTTGTGGCAGGGGAAGCTTCTTGTTTGTCGCGAGGCATCCGCTGTGACGGACACACCGCCTGCGCGCCGTGATCTCGTCTGGGATCGGCGGTTTCGCTTAAGGGCCGCGCTTCCGAAGGCATCTTTGGCTGCACTGACGGTGCGGCGCTTAGGTGCGCATGGTTGGCGCCAAGTCCTCGCGTCCAGACCGTCCTTGGCGCGCTTTCGCCTGCCGCCTGCAGTTCGGCCGACGCTCCCAGCGTTCTGGTCACTTGACGATGTCGTCGCCGTACCCCACTTCAACTATGTCCATGAAGGCGCAGTCGCTGGCTTGAGGACGGTGCCTAACGTTAGTTTTGTCCCTACGCGAGCCTTCGGAGGCCCCCGGTTTGCGTTTGCATCGTCAACTTTCCACGCTATCTTGTAGCAACCCTGTCATTGCGAGATTCAACAATGGTCGTTTGGCAGGGAACAGAGTGTAATCGAGGTGAAATTGTTCGGTCGTAACGTACTTCTCTGGATCATCATCGTCGTTTTGATGATCGGACTGTTCAACATGTTTCAGGGATCTGCGAACCGCGGTACGCAGTCGCAGGTGTCCTATTCCCGGTTTATTGATGAAGTGCAGAACGGCTCGGTTGCCGATGTGACCATTCAAGGCCGGAATATTACGGGTAGTTTCAAGGGCGGCGCTGGTTCTTTCAGTACCTATGCGCCTGAGGATCCCGGCCTGGTCGAAAAACTAACGGCGCGTGGTGTGACCATTAATGCCGTTCCGGATAGCGAGGGTGTGCCTTCGCTCTTTGGTATCCTCATTTCCTGGTTCCCGATGTTGTTGTTGATCGGCGTTTGGATTTTCTTCATGCGCCAGA
>CAZCVU010000482.1:0-2528 GCA_964501745.1 uncultured Flavobacteriales bacterium
CTTGATCGACGCAAATACAGCAAATACTTTCCTTTCCAAGCAATCGACGCGGGGTTGGCGCATGTCGGCAAACGCCTCGACGATGTCGACGCGTTTGCCGTCGGCTGGAACCCGGCAATTAACATCGCTGAGCGCTACCGGGCTGGGTTTTCAGAATGGCCCGGTTATCCGGGGGAGCGTTTCTATAGTGACCCAAACCAAATCTTGCCACGCTTGCCACAGACAGGAATGAGCGCCACCGACCAGGTGTTCCACCGCGACACAGGGAAGCCGACGCGTCTGGTCCATGTGACCCATCACGTTTCTCACGCTGCGACGGCCTATTACGCGTCGGGGTTCGATGAGGCCGCCATACTGACCTGCGACAGTTATGGCGAGCGGGCGACGACAGCCTGGTTTCGTGCGCATGACGGTGAGATCGAATTGCTGCGTGAACTTCGTTTTCCGCACTCGATCGGCCAGTTCTATTCAGCCCTAACTCAGTTCCTCGGGTTTCGCCCCAATTTAGATGAATGGAAGGTCATGGGTGCCGCGGCCTACGGTGACGCAGCTGTCTTTCGAGACCAGTTGGATACCTTGCTTCTCTGTGACGACGAGGCGGGGTTAGAACTCGACCTACGCTATTTCCAGCATTTCAACTTCGATGTGGCGGAGATGTTCACGCCGCGTCTCACCGCGCTTCTCGGACCACCGCGTCTGCACGGGGAGCCCATTGAACAACGCCATTTCGATCTCGCGGCGGCGCTTCAGAGCGTGACCGAGGACTATCTGTTCAATGCGGTTAGCTGGCTACGCGAACAGGTCAATGTTCCAAATCTCTGCCTCTCTGGTGGTGTGACCATGAATTCCGTGTTCAACGGCCGTATTGCTGCCGAGGGGCCATTTAAAAACGTCTATATCCCGTTTGCACCAGACGATAGCGGCAACAGCATCGGCGCAGCGCTGTGGGTCGCGGCGCGAGAGGGTGCAGCGATTGATTCCGCCGCGGCGGCGAACCCATACCTGGGCCAGGATTACGACGATGCCGAGATCGAGGAACAAATCACGATAGCTAAACTTCACGCCGAACGGCCGGCAGATATTCCAACAACGGTCAGCGCGCTCTTGATCGATGGGTGTATCGTCGGTTGGCACCAGGCTCGGATGGAATTCGGCCAACGGGCGCTTGGTGCGCGTTCGATCTTGGCCGATCCGCGGGATGCCGCAATTAGGGACCGCATCAACCAGGCGGTTAAATTTCGTGAGAGCTTTAGGCCTTTTGCGCCAGCCGTGCTCGCCGAGGAAGCTTCGAAATGGTTCGAAATGCCGCGCCTGCTTCACGCTCCTTACATGGAGAAGGTTCTATATATTCGCCCTGAGATGAGGGAGCGTATCCCGGCCGTGGTGCATGCCGATGGGTCCGGGCGCGTGCAGACGGTCGACAAGAAGCTCAACCCGATATTTCATAGTTTGATCGCCGCCTTTGGTAAAGCGACGGGTGTGCCGATTGTGCTCAATACGTCCTTTAATATCAACAACGAGCCAATTGTTGAGTCGCCCGCCGATGCTCTTCGCACGTTTTTTTCGTCGGGCTTGGATGCTCTTGTGCTGGGGCCGTATTTACTATGCAAATGAATATAACGTTTAGGGCTCTGCGTGCGTTTTACCGGAAGCTGTTTCCCATCGCCATTCGGCAGCGATTGACGCCCTGGCTCCTCGCGAAAGTAGTGCCGTTCGGCATCAGCTGGTCCAAAAGCAAGTTTCTTATGCGGGCCTCTAGCGCGGTCAAGCTTGATTCGGCCACGTTATTATTGCTGCAGATGCAACGCTACCAGGAAGCAATACAGGTAGCGGAGCAGATCATGACGGAAAATCCTAGTATGGCGGCTTACATATGCGAATGCATCCTAGAGGCAGACCCCTTAATTCCGCAGGCCTATGCGGTAAGGGCAGAAGCATTCCGCGCGACAGGAGAGGACCAACAAGCAGCTAATGTCGCATGGGCCGCATGTGACATGGGCATGAAGCTCGTCGGTGACGGCGAGTTGGCCTCGGCGGCGCAATTCTTTGCAGATGTGGCGCCCGCTTTTCCAGACGTTTGCGAACCTTATGCGCTTCTCTACGGTCAAATCAATGTCATGACCGACGCCTACCGAGCCATGCGAGACGAGCCACCTGTAAGCGGCGCGCGAAGACGTCTCGTCATCAGCATCTCGATCTGGGGCGAGCGCTACACCAATCTGTTTACCCGCTACTTCCTGCCATCGATTCTGTCACCCAACAATGTACCGGCTTTGAATCGCATCCGGGAGATATTGTTCGATCTTTACACGATTCCGGAGTGCGTCGAGGTGATTCGTGCGGCGCCCTCATTCCAAATACTACGTCGCTACGCAAAAATTCGGTTCATTACATTTCCCGAGCGTATTCTGACCAGTCCGGAATATCAGCGCACACCGGGTTTTCGCTACTATATTTATGGCGGCTTCCACCATGTTTCCATCGAGCACGCCCGAACACTTGGTGCAGACATTATTTGCATCGCGCCC
>CAZCVU010000483.1:0-2519 GCA_964501745.1 uncultured Flavobacteriales bacterium
GGTCATGTTCGACAACGCGCAAAATCGGAGCGGCTGGTTATGGCCGATCTTCAAGTTCTTGGCCACCGCCACTGTGTGGACGGGAATCGCCTTGATCGTAGTCCTCGGTTGGTATGCCTTAGGCCTTCCCGATGTCGATGATGCCTTGAAGGTAACACGACGCCCCACGGTTACGCTACTCAGTGCTGATGGATCGATCTTCGCAACACGAGGAGATCTTTACGGCGTGCCGGTGCGGGTGAACAATTTGCCCGAAACGCTGACGCAAGCGATTATCGCCACTGAGGACCGGCGCTTCTACAGCCATTTCGGGCTCGACCTCATCGGTATCGCGCGCGCCGCTTGGGCAAATATCCGCGCGGGGCGCATCGTTCAGGGAGGCAGCACACTTACCCAACAGGCGGCTAAGAACCTGTTCTTGACGCCGGAACGCTCTTTCAGGCGCAAGATCCAAGAGGCCCTACTGGCTTTGTGGTTGGAACATAAGTTCACCAAGGACCAGATCCTGACCATTTATCTCAACCGCGTCTATCTGGGTTCTGGTACTTACGGGGTCGATGCGGCGGCGCGCAAGTATTTTGGAAAGAGCGCCGCGGACATATCTCTATACGAATCCGCACTCCTGGCCGGCCTCTTGAAGGCACCGAGCCGCTATAATCCAGAAGCCAGTTCCAGCGCCGCCTTGGAGCGCACCCGTCAGGTTCTAAAGAACATGGTCTCCGCTGGATTCCTTTCGGAAAAACGGGCCTCCACAGCCACGAAAAGACGGGGGCAACGGTACCGACAGCCAGCCACCGATGGACGCTACTTTGCAGATTGGGTATTATCGCAGCTTGGTGACTACGTTACACTTGGTAACCGCGACCTGAACGTCACCACAACCATGAACCTGGGCCTGCAACGAGCCGCCGAGCGTCATGTGACCGCTGGGATCGCCGGATCTGGCAAGAAGGCCAGCGTCAGCCAGGGCGCGCTGATTGCCATGGCCGGTGACGGTGCGGTCCGGGCGCTGGTAGGTGGGCGCAGCCACGGAGAAAGCTCGTTCAATCGCGCCACACAAGCAAGCCGCCAGCCAGGCTCAGCTTTCAAGCCGTTCGTCTATCTGGCCGCGCTTGAGGCCGGCATGACGCCGGCAAGCCCCGTCGACGACATGCCTATCGATATTAACGGCTGGAAACCGAAGAATTTCGATAGTAAATATCGAGGCGCTATTTCGATGGGTCAGGCGCTGGCCGGATCGGTCAATACGGCAGCGGCTCGGATTGCCCACATAGTCGGCCTTGAGCGTGTCGCCGATACAGCAGCCAGATTAGGCGTGCCCGGCCGCATCAGGCCACATCCCTCGCTAGCACTCGGCACGCACGACATGCGGCTGATCGACCTGACCGCAGCCTATGCACCCTTTGCCAATGGCGGCCATGCGGCATGGCCCTATGGCATCGTCGAGATCATGGACGGTGACGGCAACAAACTATACCAACGCCGGGGGTCGGGCCTTGGCCAGGTCGTCGCGGCCAAACACGTCAGGGACATGAATGGCATGTTGGCCGGTGTGCTCAGCCATGGCACCGGGCGCGCAGCGCGCCTCAAGCGGCCCGCCGCAGGCAAGACCGGTACCAGCCAGAACCACCGCGATGCCTGGTTCATCGGTTATACGGCCGATCTCGTTACCGGGGTCTGGGTCGGAAATGACGACAGCGCGCCGATGAAGCACGTCACCGGCGGTGGCTTGCCGGCCCGCATTTGGAAGAACTTCATGACCGCCGCGCACTTAGAACTGCCGACGCGGAGCCTTCCCGGCATTGAGGGCGCGCCGCCGCCTGTGCCGTCGACGCCCGCATCATCGATAACAAAAGTTGCTCCGGCTTCAAAAGAACCCAGCTTCTTTGACAGTATCATCTATTTCTTCTCAAGCGGAGCCCGCGACTAATAGGCCTTGCCACGCCAGGGGAAGAATGCTGGTACGCGATTACGGAAGGCGTGACAATTCTTGCCATAAAGCTGTTTCAGCCGTCGTTCCTCGAAGCGCGATCCAATAACCAGATAGAAGCTCCCAAAAAGCGCCGGGGCCAATGCCTCATCTGTTAATGCCGTACTCAACAAGATCAAGAACCCGCCGCAGAGAACGGGTAACGCACATAGGCGTAAAAGCCTGAGACGATAAAGACTTCATCCTCCTCGAAAGTCTCACCCGATCTATAGGCTCTGATCTGTGCCGTTCCCAAGAGCCGGCGAAGATCACAGGTATGGAGCACCAAGATCAGCAACGCTCAACCAGCGACAGAAAATAGGGTAAGGGAACCGAGGAACGGGTGCACGGCTGCCTTTATCTTGTTGCCAGCGAGCCAGAAGTCGACGAACCCGAAACTGAGCCAGGCCAAGGCGCAGAGGACATCGGTCTCCTCCACGCTCATGACGGGTCCGAACCACCTTCCGAAAGGTACTGTATCGTCGCCGTGGTGCTGTGGCCGGGCTCGAGGTCAGCGAGATGTACGCGCCCACCCCAGCCCTCGACCTCT
>CAZCVU010000484.1:0-2511 GCA_964501745.1 uncultured Flavobacteriales bacterium
CGTGATCGAGCGCAGTACCTACGTGCTGCTTTCGAATCTTTTTCTGGGACTGCTGTATTGGCTGTGGCAGCCGATCACCGGGATCGTCTGGATTGTCGAGAACCAAGCGGCCGTCGTCGTCTTGTTGGGGCTTTATGCGATCGGCTGGGTGATCGTGATCTACAGCAGTTTCTTGGTCGACCATTTCGACCTGTTCGGATTGCGCCAAGTCTTCCTGCATTGGCGGGGGCAGGCATCCGCGAATTCTGACTACCGAGAGTTGGGAACGCTCTACCGTCTGGTCCGCCATCCCCTGATGCTGGGATTTGTCATTGCCTTTTGGGCGACACCGCAGATGACGGTGGGGCACCTCCTGTTCGCGATCGTGACGACCGCCTACATCCTGGTCGCCCTGAAATTTGAAGAGCGCGACCTCGTCGCTGAATTCGGCGACAACTATCGCGCTTACCAATCCCGGGTGCCGATGCTGATTCCGTTTGCAAAGATTACCAAAGGCGCCGAAATGCCGTCGACGAAGGACACGGTCGGCGAGGATTGAGCGAACCGCGGGGCATATGTTGAGGCCGCCCTCTATCCCGTGAGCGCGCTAATCGCCGGGTACCTGGCTCCGCAGGCTGCGTAGAAACCCAGCCGCCTCGTTCGACTGCACTTCGGCGGCGCGGATCAGGTCGTCGAAGTGATGCGCCAGCACGCGTATGTGATCGGTCGTATTGAAGACGAAATACATCTGCCCGACATAGATCGCCGCCCGCAGCGGCCCGAAGATCGTGTAGGGCACCGAAAACCGCGTGCTGCCGTCGAACAGGAAGATCCTGAGCGAGGGGTAACGGTCCTCGACGATTTCCGCCATGTGATCGATCTGACGTCGCCGGGCCGCAGCCGACAAGCCCGCCCAGACGCCGTTGCCTTCCGCGAAGACCTGCATCGCCTGCAGCGGCAAACATACCTCCATATCGGTATCCGGCAGCTCGGTGTAGTCCAGTTTCCGCTGGCTTGCGGCAATCGCCTGGTCGGCGGTCCGCACCACATAATCGCGAAATTCGTGCTGGATAACCTCTTCGGTCTTCACAAGATCCGGCAGGGTTGTGGGGACGTAGCGGATCTTGTAGCCGGCAGCCTCCTGATGCCATTCGGCGAGCGCCTCGTCGACCGGCGTGCGCGGCGCTATCTGCATCGATTCCTGCAGGATGTTGGCCCCGAGCTCGGCCTCATGGCTCATACCGAGCAACCAGTCGAGACTGACCTGCAGGACGCTGGCGATTGCGGCAACCGTATCGGCCCGCGGCAGGCGCTCGCCATCCGCCGACAACAGTTGTGACAGCGTCGAACGGTCGACGCCGACGGACGAAGCCAGCGCCGATTGGCTCAGTCCCGCCTTCGCCATAGCCTCGAGTAGTCGCGCCCGGAACATGCGGACCAGTTCACGCCGATCAGCCGAATATCGTTGAAATACAGCCATTTCCGAGACTACAGCTTGGACCGTTGTGGAAAGTCAACAGAATTCATAAATCATTACATAATGTGAATTCAGCTTACAAAACACTCGTTGCCACGTCACCCTCGTGACTCCAGTTTATTGCCTGTAGCGCCAATCCGAACCCACACGAGGCTGTCCTTGGACCTGCCGCACCGTCAAAACGCCGATTTCCGCCGGATGGGGCCGACCGCTTGGGTCGATGCATCCTATCGCCACTTCAAACGCATCGAAGGCCCGACCTGGCTGGTCGCTGCCAGCGTCTATATCGGTTGGTTCTCGCTGACCTGGTGGTTTCACGCGCTCCCTTGGTGGACAGTGCTAGCCTTGGGCGGCTGGCTCGTCTGCTGGCACGGCTCGTTGCAGCATGAAGTGACGCACGACCATCCGACCAGATTGGTCCGGCTAAACACGGCGATCGCTTTGCCGCCGCTTGGCCTGTGGATGCCCTATACGCTGTATCGAGAAAGCCACCTGGACCATCACCGCACCGCCGAGTTGACGGTGCCGGGCGAGGATCCGGAATCCCACTATGTCGACGCTGACGCCTGGCGTCGCTCGGGAGCACTGGCGCGTAGCGTGCTCGTTTTCAACAACACATTGCTCGGTCGCCTGACCATTGGCCCGGCAATTGCGGTCGTGCGGTTGTGGTCAAGCGAGGTTCGGCGGGTCGCCGCCGGTCGCCATGACCACATTTGGACTTGGGCTGGTCACGCAGTGCTGGTTGCGGCCGTAAGCTACTGGATCGTCGGGGTCTGTCAGATCGCCTGGTGGCAGTATCTGCTGCTGTTTGCCTGGCCCGGGTTGTCACTGACCCTGCTCAGATCCTACGCCGAACACCGGCCGGCTGACGATCGGGAACGCCGCTCGGTGATCATCGGCGGCAACCCGCTTACCAGCCTGCTTTTCCTGAACAACAATCTGCATGCGCTGCACCACGCCCACCCGAGGCTGCCGTGGTTTGAATTGCCGGCGGCCTTCGCCGCAAACCGTCGGCAAATACTCGACCGCAATGGCGGCTACCGGTTTGCCAGCTA
>CAZCVU010000485.1:0-2506 GCA_964501745.1 uncultured Flavobacteriales bacterium
GGTGTTTGCTGCCACATGGTCAAGAAAGGTCAAGCAGGAGACCGCGTCAAGCAAAACCATCAACGTTTGCTCACCGAGCCGCTTAGGTGCCCGCGAGACACTGGCCGATCCGGCCCATCGCCGTGCGGATGTTTTCGACGCTGTTGGCGTAAGAAAACCGGACATAGCCTTCACCGAAGGTGCCAAAGCTCGTGCCGGCGACCGTCGCGACACCGGCTGCGTCGAGGAACAGATTCTGCGCCTCTGCGGCTGTCATTCCGGTGCCTGCGATATTTGCAAAGGCGTAGAAGGCGCCGCCGGGGTCGACGCAGGAAAAGTCGGGCAGGTCATTCAGTGCCTCGACGATGACCTGGCGGCGCTCATCGAAAGCAGTCACCATCTTCTGCACGTCGTCCTGCGGTCCTGTCAGCGCCGCGATACCCGCATGCTGGGCGGCCGCGTTGACGCAGGAATGACAGTTAATGGCAAGCCTGGTCGCCGGTTCGACAAGATGCGACGGCCAGACCGCATAGCCGAGCCGCCAACCGGTCATCGCGTATGTCTTCGACCAACCATCCAGCATGATCACCCGGTCGCGCAGGTTTTCATAGCTCAGGAGAGTCGTATGTTGCCGGCCCTGGTAGAGCATCTGGCTGTAGATTTCGTCGGCGAGGATGGTCACTTGAGGATGCGCTTCGAGACCCGCGACCAAGCGGTCCAGCTGGTCCTTTGGGAGATATCCCCCGGTCGGATTGGCCGGACTGTTGAGGATCATCAGACGCGTCTCCGGCGTGATGAGATCGAGCACAGCTTCGGCCTCGAACGAGAAGCCACTGCCCTCGAGCAACGGGATCGGCACGGCTTTGGCACCGGTAAAATCGATCACCGATTCGTAGATCGGAAATCCGGGGTTGGGGTAGAGAATCTCGACACCCGGTTCGCCGAACATCAGGATCGCGAAGAACATCGTTACCTTGCCGCCCGGCACAACGACCACATGATCGGGGTCGACGCCGATGCCGTACCGGCGTGCCAGATCGACGGCCACGGTTTCGCGCAGCAGCTTGATGCCGTTAGCCGGCGTGTAACCGTGATGACCGTCCCGCAACGCTTTGATTGCGGCCTCGACGATATGACCGGGCGTTTTGAAATCCGGCTGGCCGATGCCGAGATTGATAATGTCGCGGCCCTCTGCGGCCAACTGTTCGGCTCGGGCCAATACATCGAAGGCGGTTTCCGTGCCGAGCCGAGACATCCCTTGTGCCAATTGCCGCATAGCTTTCCTCAAAAGTTTTACGCGCCCGCGTAGCGCTCCGTACTATGCCGCGCTGCCAGGCAAAACGGAACCGGCAGGCACTGCCTCTAGGCCTTTGGTATTGCCGAGCAGCAGAAGTATGCTAGCGGCACGCGCTGCCGGGAGCCATCTCTATGAAAGCTGCCAATTCGGTCCTGTCTTCATACGGCACAACCGTCTTTGAGGTGATGAATCAGGTTGCCGCCGAACACGGTGCCATCAACCTGGGGCAGGGCTTCCCCGTTGGCATGGAGGCAAAGGACGTTCTGGAGGCCGCGGCCAAGGCAGTCGTTGAGGGCTGGAACCAGTACCCGCCGATGATGGGGCTGCCCGAATTGCGGCAAGCTGTCGCTGCCCACGAAGCCAGGTTCTATGACCTGGACGTGGACTGGCAAAGCGAAGTCATGGTGACGTCCGGCGCGACGGAGGCGTTGGCCGACTGTTTCCTCGGTCTGATCGAGCCAGGCGACGAGGTGGTTCTGATCGAGCCGCTTTACGATTCCTACTTGCCGATGATCCGCCGGGCCGGCGGCGTGCCGAAACTCGTGCGGGTCGAGCCGCCCGACTGGGCGCTGCCGCGCGAGGCGCTCGAATCGGCCTTCTCGGAGCGCACCAAGCTGCTGCTGATCAACAATCCGCTCAATCCAGCGGCCAAGGTGTTCGACGCCGACGAACTCGCTTTCCTGGCCGGCCTGGTCGAGCGGTTCGACGCCTACGCGGTTTGCGATGAGGTCTACGAACACATCACCTTCGATGGCCGCTGCCACACGCCGCTGATCACCATGCCGGGCATGCGCGAGCGCTGCCTTAAGATCGGCTCGGCCGGAAAGACCTTTTCACTGACCGGCTGGAAGGTGGGCTACATCACGGCCGCTGCGGAGCTGTTGCAGCCGGTCGCCAAAGCGCACCAGTTCGTTACTTTCACGACACCGCCCAACCTGCAAGCGGCGGTCGCTTACGGTCTGGCCCTGGACGACGTGTATTTCGGGCAGCTTTCGCAGGCCATGCAGGACAAGCGCGACCGCTGTGCCGCGGGGCTCGAGGCGGCGGGGTTCGAGGTGATTGATTGCGCCGGCACTTATTTCATCAGTGCCGACTTCCGGCCGCTCGGTTTCGACGGCGACGACATCGCCTTCTGCCGCTACGTGACCGAACAGGCGGGGGTGACGGCGCTGCCGGTCAGCGCCTTCTACCAGGAAGGCGACGTCACGCACTATGTGCGCTTCTGTTTCT
>CAZCVU010000486.1:0-2499 GCA_964501745.1 uncultured Flavobacteriales bacterium
CAGCCGACGCAGGCTTCGGGGAAGATGATGGGGGCTAAAAATGCGCCCGGTTCCAGCTTGATTGCCTCGTCGCGCAGCGGACAGACCATGTGGCACTCGCCACACGGTCCCCGCCGTTCGTACCTGGCCTCGGTTTCCGTCGGTGGCAAGCGGAGCGCACGGAGCAGGGCCTGTTCGCGTCGGATCGCCTTAGCCTTGTAGGATAGGCAGCGATCTGGATGCAGTTCGATCGTGGCCATGTTCACCTCAGACCGCTGCTGCTCTTCCAGGGGCTTGAGCACGCCGGTCGGACAGGCCTTCGTACACTTCATACACAGTGTGCAGGCCTTGATCGACGGATCGACGTAAGGCGTGTGGTACAACTCACCGTCGGCCTCGGTGAAGAATTGGATGGCACCGTCTTCGCAGGCGTCCTGGCAGCGATAACAGCGAATGCAACCGGCCAGGAATTCGGGCTCGTCCACCGCGCCGGGTGGACGAATCAGCCGGACGTCTTCCGCGCCGAACGCCGACGAGTTCGCCGGGTACTCGCCCGGTTTGGTCCGCAGCAAGGCGTGGCCCGCGACGAAACCGGCGGCAACACCCGTAGCCGTCGCGGCAGTCTTGACCGCGCGTTTGAGCAGCTTGCGTCGCGTCAGCTTTTTCCCGCTTTCTATGTTCGTCATTCGTCATTCCGCGAAGTCGGTTTCACTCGGATTGCTTGCGGGTATCGGATGCAAGCGCGTTCGCACAGGCCGCAGCCGATGCAAGCTTCCGGGTGAACTTCCGGACGCTCCCACAGCCCCAACGTCATGGCGCTGCCGCCCAACGGACAGGCTCGGTAACACGCCCCGCAACTCCAGTTGTTGTAGGAGTAGCAAAGGTCCAGGTCGATCTCGGCCGTTCCCATCAACACGTTTTGCTGGATGTCGATGACGTCGGTGCGGACTTTTTGAAGTGCACCGGTTGGGCATGCCTCGGTACACTTGAGGTATTCGGAGCCGGTTCCGTTGCAGAGCATGCACGCCTGGCGGCGCGGCTTGATCGCCGGGGTCGATTGTCGCTGGCGACCGAAGCTCTCGTCGAGCGACAAAATCGTGTGGTTAGGGCACGCGTCGACGCAGCGCATGCAACGGATACAGCGCGAGAGGAACTCCGATTCTGGCAGAGCGCCGGGTGGCCGTACCGGCTGGTCCGCCGCGGCATCACCGTTGCTGCCGACCAGCCCGCTGACGCCAACGCAACCGGCGGTCACCGCGCCTGTGGCGAGCGCGTTTTTGATGAAGTCGCGTCGGTTTGTGCGGTGTTCTTGGTCGTTCACGTCGGCAGCCTCTCTGGTGCCTCGGCGGGGTCGTGAGACCCGCGCCGAGCGCGCTGGACACCATATTCTCGGAGCCTCAGACCCTCTCGATCCTCGCTGCAAGCTTCTTGTAGTCCGCCTGACCACTTACCGGGTCCCATGCGCGATGGGATGTGCCGTTGACCAACCATTTGTTTTTGGCCGGGTCGGCACTGTCCGCCACCGACAGGTTCCAGGGGCTGAAGATCAAGCCCTCGGGCATCTCGGTCCGGGCCGGGTGGACGAGGCTGTTCAGTCCGGTCGAGACACGCGCCTCGTAGCTGCCGCGGCGGGTCACAACTTTCACCTTTTCACCGTCGCGAAGCCCGAAGCGCTCGGCGTCCTCGGGGTTGATCTCGATGTACTGTTCGGGCACGAGCTTCATCGTGGTCGCACCGCGGATCGTCTTGGAAGCATGAAAATGCTCATAGACGATGCCCAGCGACAGCCAAAACGGATACGTGTCGTCGGCCTTGTGATCCTTTAGGCCCTTGGCCTCGTCTCCGTAGACTTCCAGGTCCGGCAATTCGGGCGGCAGGGCGTTGTCGCGTGCCTGAACGAGCAGGTTATCGCGGCCTTCCTTGGCGGCTGCCGCCAACTCGTCGATGAGGAACGGCCCTTCTCCTGGTTTGTCGCGGTGGCCGTACTCCATCAGCTTGCCGCAGATCTCCTGGATGTTGCCGTAATCCTGTTCACAGAGCTTGAACTTGGCCTTGCCGTCCGGGCGGCCGAACGCACCGTACGGTCTGCCGGCCCATCCTTCCTGGCCCAAATAGCGCCGCGGCGTGCCGCCTCGCCGGGCGATGTCGCCAGTTGGAGCCGGCCACTGGATACCGCGCAGACGCCGCATCTGTTCGTACAAACTCAGGCCATCTGCCGTTTCGACTTCCAGCATACCCGTCACATCGGCATCGCTGCCCTTGCTGGCGGCCACGATGTCGCGCAAGACCTCCTCCGGATCGTAGGCCATGATCCCGTTGCCCATCTTAATCGTCTTTTCGTAAGGGAAGATCTGATCGCCGTTGAGACCGAGCTTGTTGGCCAGGGCGATACCCTTGTCGATGGCCATGTCCATGTCGGGCCGGCAATTCGTCGGTGGGTTTCGGCTTCCGTCGCAGACGTAGAGTCGGCGTTCGGACTGGATGTAGGTGCCGCCCGTCCATTCGCCCCATGTTGCCGCC
>CAZCVU010000487.1:0-2492 GCA_964501745.1 uncultured Flavobacteriales bacterium
CGAGTCGGTTGATGCGCCCAAGGCTGAGATGTGAACGAGACGTTTCACGCCAGCTTGTGCCGCAGACTGCGCTATATTCGCCGCGCCATCGCGATGCACGGCAGCGAATCGTTGGCGCCGATTCTCAGAAAGGATCCCCACCAGGTTAACCGCCGCATCGGCGCCATCGAGCGCCGCACGTACTGAACCGGCATGGCGCAAATTCGCCTGAACCAGTGTTATCTGTCCGACATTGCCCAGCGGTCTTAGGAAACTTGCCGCATCGGGCTGGCGAACTGCGACGCGAATTTGCGCCCCTGTCGCCGCGAGGCGGCCGATTAAGTGCCTGCCAATGAACCCTGAACCGCCAAACACGGTGACGAGCTGCGTAGCCATTGTTCCGCCTGCTATTTCGATTAATTTGTCGAGTCCGAGCCGCCACAGCTTATCTGCAGAAGCGGCTCAAAACCAGCGCAAATGGCGGTTGACAATCCCCCCCCCATGAACACAATGCGAGCGCGCAAAACGCCCAGGTGGCGGAATTGGTAGACGCGCAGGTTTCAGGTACCTGTGGCCGCAAGGTCGTGGAAGTTCGAGTCTTCTCCTGGGCACCAGATTTGCGTGTCTGTTTCAGCGAACTGTCAGAGGAACGCCTTTGACCATCGAGCTACACCATGGCGACCTGCCAGATGGTCTCGATCTAGGCAACATCGTCGCGGTTGACACAGAAACAATGGGGCTTAACCCCTTCAGCGACAGGCTTTGTGTTGCTCAGCTTTCGGCCGGCGATGGCAACTGCCACCTCGTACAGTTTGCCGTTGGCGATTACAACGCACCGAACCTCAAACGCCTGCTGGACGATGCCAATGTGCTGAAGCTATTTCACTTCGCACGTTTCGATATCGCTGTCATCCGACAGTTTCTGGGCGTCGACTGCACACCGCTCTATTGCACGAAGATCGCGTCGAAACTGGCCCGTACATATACCGATCGGCATGGTTTGCGGGACCTATGCCGGGAGCTCCTCGGCGTCGACCTGTCAAAACAGCAACAGTCGTCCGATTGGGGCAGCGCGGAGCTATCCGAGGCACAACTCAGCTACGCCGCGTCCGACGTACTACATTTGCATGCGCTACGCGAGAGGCTGGATGTCATGCTTGCACGCGAAGGCCGAGGCCAAATTGCTCAAGCCGCGTTCGACTTCCTCATCGTCCGAGCAGAACTCGACCTGATGGGCTGGGAGCACGTGGACATCTTCGCGCACAGTTGAATAAATAGCTAGAATCCATTTGGATTCATTGACGTTTCTCGGATCACGCTGCATACTTAACGGGTGGGTCTCCGGTCTCGCCAAGGGCGAAAATCAGGACACCACAAGGTCGCATGCGACTGTTTCAAACGACAAAGACTGATCCGGCAACGACTGTGCAATGAGCCTTCCAAACGCCGAACTCGAAGCTAAGGATACGATCGGACCGAAAAGCGACGCTGAAGCGGCGCTGCGGGTGTTCGAGTTGGAGGCTGAAGGCATACGAGCACTGACCAAGCTGGTCGACGATAACTTCCGAAAAGCACTGGATTTGATCGAATCCGCTCCTGGTCGAATCATTGTCACCGGCATCGGCAAGAGCGGCTACATTGCCGGCAAGATGGCGGCGACGCTCGCTTCAACCGGGACACCCGCATTCTACGTTCACCCTGCTGAGGCAAGCCACGGCGACCTGGGTATGATCAAACCGCAAGATGCGGTGATTGCCTTGTCGAATTCGGGTGGGACCGCTGAGCTCCGCGATATTCTCGAGTACACGCGGCGGTTCTCGATACCGCTCATAGCGATCACCGCAAACGGTGACAGCACGCTCGCCGAGACAGCCGATATCACACTTCTGCTGCCGTTGACTCCAGAAGCATGCCCGATGGGATTGGCGCCAACGACATCGACGACGGCCTCGATGGCACTGGGCGACGCAATTGCGATTGCCCTATTGCAGCGCAAGGGCTTCTCTGCCGAGGACTACGGCTTGCTTCATCCAGGTGGGCGCTTGGGCGCCAGCCTGCGCCGCGTCAGCGAACTCATGCATACCGGCGATTCCATTCCGCTGTGCGAACCTGATCAGCAAATGAGCGAAGCCATACTCTTGATGACGTCGAAGAGATTTGGCTGCCTTGGTGTCATTGACGGTGAAAGCAATCTCATTGGCATCATCACCGATGGCGACCTCCGTCGGCACATGGATCAGGATCTATTCGATCGAACAGCAGGCGAGGTCATGACGGCCGCCCCGATGACAATTCACCCCCAGGCACTTGCCGTAGAAGCATTGGCGCTGATGAACGATCCGGCGCAACCGATTACGGCATTGTACGTGGTCGAGGACGCCGCCCCGGTCGGTATCGTTCATATCCACGACCTCCTACGCGCCGGGGTTAGGTAACATCATGGACACGACATTGGCGGGTCCGACAGGTCAGCGACTTGCCGATTTCACGAGCCCAGGGGACCCGCGCCGTCT
>CAZCVU010000488.1:0-2491 GCA_964501745.1 uncultured Flavobacteriales bacterium
GCTGACGCCCGACGAGATTGATCTGTTTAATCGCAGTGTCGTTTGCCGACCATACAAAGCCGGCCAGACCATCTTCTTGCAGGGCGACCCATGCAAGGGCCTCTATATCGTCGAAGACGGCCTAGTCGCTGTCCGCAAGGTCGATGACGAGGGGCAGTCGGCAATCGTCCGCCTCGCCTATGAAGGCGATACCCTTGGCTACCGGCCGCTGTTGGCGAAGGAGAACCATCGCGCCTCCGCCGAGGTGATCAAGGATGCAAAAATCTGCTTCATAGACGCGCCGACCATGCACGGCTTACTGCTTCGCAATCCGATGCTGGGCATGCGCTTCTTGGAACATACCGCACAGGCTCTCGGCGAGGCTGAGGAACGGTTGTTCCAGGTTGCGGCGTTGAGTGTGCGAACGCGAATCATCCATCTCCTGGTTCTACTGCGCGATCACTATGGAACGACCACCAGCGACGGCAAGTTGGTTGTCGAGTTGCCAATGACGCGGCGCGACCTGGCGGAGATGATTGGTGCCCGGCCCGAATCTGTATCGCGGGCGCTACGAGACATCCAGGATGACGATCTCCTGCATTTGTCAGGACGCACGGTGCGGGTTGCTCAGTTTGATCGCCTGATCGACGAACTTCACGACAACCTGATCACCTGATCTCCCGATCTCCGACCGCTACCTCCGCAACCGACGGGTGGAAATCCAACGGCCCGTGGTCTGAAGGCTAGCTGTTTGGCAGCCGCCTCGTACTTTTCTTTCGATTCGTGACTTAGGTCATCGAATTCGATGTGTGATCGGCGAAAAATGTCAATCACGATTGATATTTCGCATCCACAATTGAAATTCTAATTGCGGCAACCCGCTGGAAAAGAGGCACTGGTATGACAGAGACCGCGACCACCATTTCTCGCAGGGGCCTGATGGGGACGATCGGCAAGGGAGCGACATTAGCCGCTGCCGCGGCGACTCTTGCTGGTCAAGCCAAAGCGGCCTTAGCCCAGAGCCCGGTGCATTACGCGATGGTTATCGACACCCGCAAATATACGGGCTGCCATACGTGCTCTGTGGCCTGCAAGGCAGAGTTTGAGGTTCCCTTGGGGGTACACCGCTCGCATGTGGAATACATTGAAAAGGGGACCTACCCCAATGTTTCCAGGAGCTTCCTGCCGCGCTTGTGCAACCAATGTTCGGAACCGCAGTGCGTCAGCGTTTGCCCGACCGGGGCAACCTACAAGCGAAAGCAAGACGGCATCGTCGTCGTCGACGCGGACATTTGTATCGGCTGCAAATACTGCATGCAGGCCTGCCCCTACGACGCTCGGTTTATCAATCCCAATACCGGCACCGCGGACAAATGCGATTTTTGCCTGCACCGCGTGAGCAAAGGACTTGAGCCGTCTTGCGTCAACACCTGCCAGGGCAGAGCGAGAATCTTCGGTGACCTGAACGACCCGAACAGCGAGGTGGCCAAGCTCGTCGCCACCGAGCCTGTAACGGTGCTCAGACAGGAAATGGGTACCAAGCCGAACGTCTTCTATATCGGCGCCGATCACGCCGACGAGAGCGACACGCGCGTTCCCGGACAATATGTCCGGGTCGACACGCATCGCCCCAACCTCGAACGGAGTTAACGCCATGCACGAGTTACATTGGGGTCTTCCTGTCATCGGTTATCTGTTCCTTGCCGGGCTCGGAGCTGGTGCCTACACGGTAAGTTCTTCCGTTCTGCTGCGTGGCGGCGGCGGTGGCTTTGGCGGTGATCATTTTAGCATCGCCCGTTATGGCGCCCTGTTGGCGCCGCTGCCGTTGATCGTCGGAACCGGCATGATCATCTTCGAGCTGGGAACCTTCCAGGCCGCCGTCGCACACGGCGACTTCTGGCTGATGTTCAGATGGATATACCTGTTCTTGACCATCAACCTGTCGCCGATGAGCATCGGTTCGTGGGTGCTGGCGTTATGCATCATTGCCAGCGTCGTCTACGCCTATACCTTCCTGGCCAAAGAAAGTGCGGACGCCGACGACATGAACCGGCTGCGCCGGGGATTGGCGTGGGTCGGCGTGCCACTCGGGATCGCCGTTGCGGTCTACACCGGCGTCCTCCTGGGTGCCATGCCGGCGCGGCCGTTCTGGAATTCACCGGTCCTGGCGATGCTGTTTCTGATCTCCTCGTTGTCGACCGGTGTCGCGGGAATTCTGCTCTTACGGGTGTTGTTCGGAGCACACGAGACAGCCCCGACCGGAGAGGGCCGGGGTGCAGGCAGGGCCACCTATCTACTGACGGCGTCCGACATGATGCTGATCGGCTTTGAGATCCTGGCCATCTTCCTGTTCATCATGTTCGCGCATTTGACCGTCGGCAACCCGGCGCATGCGGTGTCGGTGATCTTCCCCGGCGGCGACTTGGCGCTGATGTTCTGGGGCGGCTTCGTCGTCGTCGGCTTGGTGCTGCCGGTGCTGGTCGAGCTTCGCTATGTGTTGCCAACGTTGCTC
>CAZCVU010000489.1:0-2485 GCA_964501745.1 uncultured Flavobacteriales bacterium
CTTAAATTTTCCACCCTCTAGCCACCGATCCCGGATTTCGGTTGGTGTGATCACCGCAAAACGAATCTCAAGATCAGTGGTGGGTCGGTAGCTCAGCGTTGCCGCACGGGTTCCATTGGGAACTTCCCAAGTTCGCCAGCCCGGATCGCTGCTTGTCCCGGGAGGCGGCCCGGCCGTTGGAAGCTTTGTGCCAGGCCCTATGTATTGGAATTTCCCCTCATCCCCACCTGCAAGTTCGAGGACCAGTGCCTCGGGATTCTGTGCGAGTTCTCCGGACCCGGTGTTATCAATGGTTATTTTGGCTGAGACAAAGAAAAAACCATCTTCGGCATTTACGGCACTACCAAAGGAATACGTGGCACCGGTCTCGTGTAGCGTAATGGTGACGCCCTCACGCTCGACGGTCTCGCCAACCTGGGCGTCGATCGGACCGGGCGGGTCGGGTGCCGGTCCTGCACTTACCACGGGTTCACTTTCCGACTGACCGCAGGCGGAGAGCGCGATGGCAAGACACGCGGTAAGAACCGCACCTACAAAAGCACGTCGACCGTTCATACTCCGAATCCTTTCGCTTTGGCCTGACAGCGAACGAAGGTGACTTCCTTAGTCAGGACGTCTGCCTTGTGTGCACGACCCGCAAATAGCCCCGGCATTTAACTTAAATTGTCCACCCTCCAGCCACCGATCCCGGATTTCAGTTGGTGTGAACACGGCAAAACGAATCTCAAGGTCAGCGGTGGGGCGGTAGCTCAGCGTTGCCGAACGGGTGCCAGTGGGCACCTGCCAGCTTCGCCAGCCATAATCGTGGCTCAATCCGGGTGCCGGACCGACGAGCGGCACTAGCGTGGACGGTCCCATGTGTTGGAAGCGTCCTTCCTCGCCATCTGCAAGTTCGAGGACCAGGGCCTCGGCACCCTGCGCGAGCTCTCCGGACCCCGTGTTTGTAATGCTCAGCTTGGCCGAGATGAAGAAAAACCCGTCGTCGGCTTGCACGTTACCGCCAAACGAGGTCGTGGCTCCGGTCTCGTGGAGCTTAATGGTGACGCCCTCACGCTCGACGGTCTCACCAACCTGTGCGTCGATCGGGCCGGGCGGGTCGAGTGCCGGTCCTGCACTTGCAACTGCCACGGGTTCATTTTCCGACTGACCGCAGGCGGGGAACGCAATGGCCAGAGACGCGGCAAGAATCACGCTGAAGAATATACGTCGACTATTCACAAACCACAGCCTTGCTAGTGATCCTGACGGCCAGCGAAGCGGCAGCCAGCTTAGCTGACGGAGAGGTGTCCAGCGCCTCGTTGAGCGGTGTGTTCAATGATCGCCGTTGCACGAGGTGCCGGCTTTAGACGGAGTAATCTTCAAGCTCGTGTTGTCCTGCCTGGATTTTCTCGATCGCGGAAAGGATCTGTTCCATACCTTCCGTGCTGTCCAGCAGCACGTTAGTTGGCAGCGTAATCATCTCGTCGGTACATGCTCGTTCAGCGTGTGGACAGTCGACAGTTGAATATTGAGTAGCTGGTTTTTCGCCGACACGAGGCCATACCCGACTCAACTCGCCGTCTGTGTCAGCAAACAAATCAGCGTGGTGCATTGGGCGGAGATACCCCAACTGGCACGGGATACCCTCGGCCTTGAGTGCTTCGACAAACGTGGCACGTGCGAGCCCGCCGAAGGCTTCGGCGTCGTACCGCAACACATACATGTGGTTGGCCGCACGTGTGGCGAACGAGTCTTGCCGTCGGGCCACCACCCCGGCGACGTCATCCAGTAACTCTGTCAGGTAGCGACCGTTGGTGTCACGCCGTTGCGTCTGTGCATCAAGCTGCGCAATCTGCGGTAAGCCAAGCACTGCATGGACAGGATGCATGCGCCGGTTGCCTGAGGCATACGGAAAGAACTCTTGGGCCGGCGTATGCACCGTCCCGACACCGGTTGCGGCGCGGCGTCGTTGCCGTCGGGGGTGGTTGAGCTCACCATAGCCGCTCGCGCGCTCGTAGATCACGGGATCATCAGTGATGAGCCCTCCCCCGCCACCAGCCGATAAATTCTTGCCGCTCCCAAAGCTGAAGCAACCCACGGCGCCGATCGAGCCAAGAGTCCGATGCTTCCAAGTTCCGCCGTGTGCGTGCGCTGCGTCCTCAATCACTGGCACGCCGTGCCGCGAGGCAATCGCCAGGATTGCCTCCATGTCGCAACTCACGCCGCCAAAATGCACCGACATGATGGCGCCGGTCCTGGACGAAAGCGCTGCCTCGATTGCTCGCGGAGCTATGTTGTAGGTCTCTGGGTCGATATCCGCGAAGACCGGTACACAGCCCGCGTTGAGGATCGCCGACACACTCGCAAAAAAGGTGATCGGTGAGACGATCACCTCGGCACCACGTTCCAGTCGGAGGGATTGTAGGCCGACCTCAAGAGCGCTGGTTCCGCTATTGAGGCCTACCCCGTAGCGAGCGCCACAGGCTTCGGCAAAGGTTTGCTCAAA
>CAZCVU010000490.1:0-2485 GCA_964501745.1 uncultured Flavobacteriales bacterium
GACGCCTACGCTGGTTATCAAAACAACTTCCAAGGCGACCTAGTTGTCAACGGGAACGTCTTCACCCAGGAGATTCAATGGGTGATGCAGGCGGGCGGGACCACTAGCGTTGCCGGCAATGACGAAGCGTTTGCGGGCAACTTCGACGGGGTTGACAAGATCCCTGGTCCCTATGACGTGCCAGTGTCCTCGGACACTTGGAACTTCTGTTTCTTCGTGTGTGGGCCTAACATTGGCGACATCGTCCAAGTCCCCGCGAACCTCCGCGCCCAACTCCACGAGATCATCCTCAAACATAAGCCGCTCCACTCATGGGGCGTTCTAATCGTTGAATACGTGTAGAAAGAGAGACCCAAACCCATGATTGACTACAGCACTATCGCAAACACCGTCGGGGCATTCCCCAACGTTGTTGGGCAGAACGCTAGCGGCGGCGCAGCTACCGACGGGACGCCGTACCTAAAGAGCGTGATTGACGACCTCTGGGGCGCAAACCAGGCGCTCATGGATGCGGCTGGGCTAAGCCCTAACGCCGCGTCCGAGGCTACCGGCGCGTCGCAACGCTTGGACGCCATGCGGCGCGTTTGCGGCGCACCTGGCGAGATTGCGTTATGGGTTGGGGCCGCAACGCCGGCTGCATCGGGTAACCGAATCATCCCGCTCGAAGGGCAGGGTGTTGAGATTGTCAACTACCCCGAACTTGTCGCAGCAACCTACGTCGGCGACGCCGCCAACGGCTTGACCGCTGCTGTGCATGGGTTCTACAAGGCGACGACGGCGGCGGGCACAACGCGCGACACCGCCGGGTCGTGGTTCATTCTGCCCGATTATCGTGGCCATTTCATTCGCGGCCGCGACGCGGGTGCAATCCTCGACCCCGACGGGGCGTGGCGCACCTACTACGGGTTTGCACAGGAACCGAACGCGGGGCAGCATGAGCACGCGCTCGAAGTCTTCGATAACTTCGGGTCGATGGCATGGGATCGCACGATTCAGGCTAAGATCATGTATGTGCATCAAAGCGACCCCGGCGGTAGTGCCATTCAGGTTCCGGTGTGCTTCGCGCATGGCCCGGCGACGAACGACGAGACGCGCGCGGCGGCGGACTTGACCAATGCAGTAGAAACGCGCCCGCACAATCAAGTGGCGCAGATTTGTGTGAGGTACTGAACCATGTTCACCGTGACGACTGAGGAGATCGACGGCTTTCAGGTTGTGCGCGGGGTGGCCCAAGTGTCGGTGGACCCCATGGCGACGGCGCGCCGCGCGGCGGGGGTGGTTGAGAAAATGCCCGAGTTTTCGGAGCTACAGAGCAAGAAAGATGCTTTCAAGCTCCTAGATCCGGTCAAGGACGCCGACGCTGCGAAAGAGTTAGCGCTCGACATTTTCGCGCGTCAAAAGTGGCTGCGCGAACGCTTGGGGGCCGAGGCCGACGAGAACCCGGTTTGTTTCGCGCTTCGACGTGGCGAGGCTGAGGTCAGTAGCGACGACGCCAAGGACTTGTCAGACAAGGCGCAAGCGCTACCGAAAGGCTCTGTGCTGCTACTCGACGGGAGCACGATCGAAGACCTCCGCGGGCTCACGGTTTGGAAGCAGGACGGCGAAGCGTGGGCCAGCCAGGAGGTCAAAAAGCTCGGCGATAAGATCCCGACCGGCTACCGCTCGGCGCAGCAACTCAGCGACGACGAGAAACAGTCTCTCGGGGACTTTCTGAACGTCCAACGCCTCAAGGGTGCAACGCCCCTCGAACGCGGCACGGAGAAAGACCGGCTACTCAACGCGGTGAAAGCCGCCGCCGCAGAGCTTCGCGCACGCTTGGACATCGAAGGGGCCGACGACGCGCTCGAACAGGCGCGAGGGTTCTACGCTGAGAAGCGAGGCTGGATCGAAGAAACATTCGCACAAGCGGAGGAAACATGAGCAAGGGTGCAGAGCTACTCAAGAGTCGGCGGCTGTGGGCCGCCGTCGTCGGCGTCGTCGCGGCGGTCGTGTGTTTCGTGCTCGGCTACATCGAAGCCGACAAGATGGCGACGTGGATCGGAACTTCGATCGGCGTGTACCAAGGATCGCTCGGCGTCGAGCACGTCGGCGGGGTGATCGCAGGTGCGGCGAAAGCCGCGAAGAAAGGATCGAGCGATGATCGAGACACGTCACCTTCTATTACTCGCTAGCGCGTGCTTTTTCCTGCTCCTCGGGAGTGGGTGCGCTGGGTACTCGAAAGCCGTTCACAACGCGCAGAGCGGGGCCGCATGGGTCGATGCGCGCGTGGCTGGGCTCTACGAATGCGCGGCGGCTCGGGAGATCGACCGGCTCGAATCCGTCGGCGGGTCCGTCGAGGATTTCGAGCGTTGGGAGCGCGAGAACTGGAGCGCCGTGATTGCGGCCTCTGACATCGTCCACAATGCGCTAGAGGCTGCAGCCGCGGCCGACGATGCCGGCGACGCCGCGGGGGCCGCTACGGCCATCGCTAGGGCCGCGGAGGCTA
>CAZCVU010000491.1:0-2482 GCA_964501745.1 uncultured Flavobacteriales bacterium
GCGGCGGAAACCAGCCTCATGCCAGAGGAACCTGGGACAACGGGATAAGCCTTGTCGGCACCATCCTTGAACGTATATTTGTGCTCTAATTGGATAACTCGATTGGTCCGCAGAACTTCTTGATCTTGCATCTCTAGAGCCGCAGCTTGCTCCGTAGGCAGGGTGTCTCCCGATCTTTTACCGATCACTTCTTCCTGCGACATTCCGGTCCATGTCTCGAAGCGTTTGTTGACGAGGCGAAAACAGAAATCTTGGTCCTTCAGAATGATCGCCGAGGGGGAGTTGTCGAAGATAGCTCTGAACCGCTCATCACTCTCCCGTAACGCCTCTTCCGCCCTTTTGCGCTTCGATATGTCACTGATAGAGCCCGCCATGCGAACGGGCTTACCGTCTTCGTCCCATACCGCCTGACCTTTGGTGCGAACCCAGATATAATCACCGGACCGGCGGCGCACCCTGAATTCCAAGTCATAGGGGACGCGCTCCTCGAAATGCATACTCAACGCTTGGGCAACACGGTCCCGGTCGTCAGGATGCAGATAGGGTACGAATTCCTCCATCCGTGGCCCGATCTCACCAATATCGTATCCTAAGATCTCGAGCCAGCGCGGCGATCGGTAGGTCTCGCCCGTTCCGAAGTCCCAATCCCAGATACCGTCGTTCGATCCGGCCACCGCGAGGGCAAAGCGTTCCTCGCTCTCTTTCAATTTGTACTCGGCCTGCTTCCGCTCGGTCTCGTCGCGGATAACGCCCAAAATTCCTACGGCGTTTCCGGCCGAATCCCTGATCGGCGAAACGGAAAACGTGACATGGATCAGGCTGCCGTCCTTGCGCCGGCGCATGGTTTCGAAGCGTTCGATGCGGTTCCCGAACTTAACCGTTCTCGTGACTTCCCGGTATTCGTCCTTTCGCTCCGCGGGCGCGACCAACGAAATCGGTTTTCCGATCGCCTCGTCGGCCGCGTACCCGAACAAATTTTCCGCGGCCGCGTTCCAGGCGGTGATGATCCCGTCCACCGACAGACTGATTATGGCGTCGGCAGACGATTCGACGATTGCCGCGAGCCGTGAGAACTCTATATCCACCGCTTCGCGCTCATCGACTTGGTGCTGGAGCTTTTCCAGCCGTTTGATGAGCTGCGGCTTTGTCCAGTCGGAATAATTCGCATCTAATCGAATTGAGCGCGCCAATTCAGCCTCCAACAACGGAGAGAGCACCCTGCCCCGCGCTTGGTACCACCAAATTGCGGGAATAATCGATGTATTCTCGGGCTACCCCGACATACGTATGCCGGATTTATGTCCCGTCAATCGATTTTGAACATTGCCCCCTGATTGGCGTGCAACGTTAACCCCTTTGGGGTCGCACGGTGGACGTCGTCCTGACGCTGTTACGGTTGAAGATTACGGTCGCGAGGTGAGCGTGTCCACCGATGCCAGAATGTTGGGTGTGGGTCACGAACGGGCCTACACCGTCAAGGCTCCGACTTCCGGTTCGCTCGGATCTCGGACATAAGTCTCAGGGGCCGAAGAGTCCGCTCCTGATGCTGTGGACGGCTCCCTCCACCGGCATCTAGGTGCCACAGTGTGGTTGTGATGAACCACGAGGAACAGGAGCCGTCCTATGACTGAAGCTATCACAATCGGTGTCGATATCGCCAAGAGCGTTTTCCAGATCCATGCCGTCGATGCTGCGGGAGAGCCGGCTATCCGGCGCCAGCTGCGGCGTCGCCAGGTAGTGCCGTTCTTCAGGAAACAGCCGCCGTGTCTCGTCGGCATGGAAGCCTGCGCGACCTCGCACCACTGGGCCCGTGAGATTGCGAAGCTTGGCCATGAGGTCCGGTTGATGCCGCCGCGTTACGTCAAGCCCTACGTCAAGCGCAACAAGAACGATGTCGCCGACGCCGAGGCGATCTGCGAAGCGGTGAGGCGGCCGAATATGCGCTTTGTGCCGGTCAAGACACCTGAGCAGCAATCTGTTCTGATGTTGCACCGGACCCGGCAGCTGTTTGTTCGCCAGCGCACGTCACTGATCAACGCGATCCGAGCCCACATGGCCGAGTTCGGCATTGTCGCCGGTGTCGGGCGCAATGGCGTCGAGGTTCTGCTGAAACTCATCACCGAGGGTGGGGATGAACGCATGCCGGCTGCGGCCGGCGAGTGCCTGATGGCCCTGGCGGCGCAGCTTGAGATGGTCAAACGCCAGATCGTCGAGGCGGATCGCCGCGTGCTTGCCTGGCACCGGTGCAGCGAGGCCAGCAAGCGGCTCGAGGCAATCCCCGGCGTTGGCCCCTTGATCGCCAGCGCGCTTGTCGCCTCGATCCCCGACCCGTCGGTGTTCCGCTCCGGGCGTGACCTGAGTGCCTGGATCGGGCTGGTGCCGAAACAACATTCCACGGGAGGGAAGGGGCGTCTCGGCAACATCTCGAAGGTGTCAACGGCGGAGCAAAAAGGGGCCAGATGGCGGCGTAAAATTGGGCCAC
>CAZCVU010000492.1:0-2470 GCA_964501745.1 uncultured Flavobacteriales bacterium
CCGCCCGATGGCGGCGGCACACCACTGGGCGAATACGTCATGGACTTGGCAGAAAGCGACCCCGCCGCGTTCAGCTCGTCGTTGGTGCTAAAGGTCGACATGCAGTATCGGCTGGAAGAAGACGGCACGCGACAGAAAGACGCGCAGGGAAACAACCTGCCGCCGATCTGGATGCCGACGGAACTGCATGCCAGCGACGTGGTCGACACCGGCGATGCGGTGGACGATTTCTTGAGTGCCGATCGCCTTCCTGATCACATCGTTCGGCAAGCCTCCAGTTTGATCGATGAACAATTCAAGTCGGCGGGCCGGGACGTGATCCAAGCCCGTTTGACATCCTACGTGCAACGTTACCTGGAAAATCGTTTCGGTCCTGACGGATCGGATGAACATCAACCTTTACGTGGAGAACCGGAAACTATGGCCGAAGACACCAAACAACAAATGGAAGAGTTGCAAAAGTCGATCCAAGATCTTTTCAGCGTCCAAACCAAAACGGTCGAGGCGTTGACGTCCGTCACGCAACAACTGGCGGAAATGAAACAAGAGTCGTCGCAGCGGCAACAAGAAGAGTTGCGAGCGTCGGCGATTGTGACGCGATGCGAAATGGCGGGTTGCCCAGATAAGGCCGCTGAGTTCATCGCCAACGCCGAGCTGTCGGCCGCCGATGTCACCGACAAGCTGTTCGCACAAATGTGTGACGGCCGGCCGCTGTCGGAAAACAACGGCGAGGGCGAAGAGAAGACCGCCGACGCCAAGCTGGCCGCCGAATACGACGCAGCCGCCGAAACGCACGCCAAGCTAGGCGTCAGCAAGCAGCAGTACATCGAGCTGCGAAGCAAGCAATCCGAGCGCCTGCAATACGACGATGACGGCTGCGGGCTGACGTTTGCCATGACGCCTTCGAAAAACTAACGACAACGCAATTCCAGACACGGCTACAAATAGCCCAACCACACACTGATAAAGGATACCCAGTCATGAAAAGATTACTTGCCATTTTCGTCGCGCTACTGATCGCACTGGCGGTCGTGCCAACTGTTGATTTGAGTTTCGAATACATTGTGATGACCTGCGGACTGTTGGGCATGGCGGCTGCCACGGCTGCCCAGCAAGTCAAACAAGCCGACGGCAATCTGGGAGGTGCCCCCATTGCGGCCTCCACGGCATTGTACAAAGGCACCTTGGCGTTTTGGGCCTCGGGTTATCTCGACGACGATACCGGATCGGGGGCAAACTCCTTTGCCGGCGTGGTCAAATTGGATTACGACAATTCCAGCGGTTCCGCGGGTGATCTCCGCGGCGAAGTGTACCGTACCGGTGTCTTTTATTGGGCTGGCACCGGGTTTGCCCAAACGGACATCGGCAAGAGCGTCTATGCCACGAACAACAACGACATTAACCTGACCAACGACGCCAACAGCGTTCGTATCGGCCAGGTTGTCGAGTTTATTTCGGCCACGGAAATTGGCGTCGAACTGGACACCCACCCCGAAGCCAGCGAAATCGTCGTCGAGGAAGTGACGTTTACCGAAGACGGCGACACCACCTACACAGGCAGTGTTCCGCTTCCCGCCGGCGTGTATCTGCTGGACATCGAAGTCCACGGTGTGACGCTGTGGGACGATGGCACCAGTGCGTCGTTGAAGGTGGGCGACGGCTCGGACGACGACGGTTTCTATACCGGCATCGACGTCAAGGCGACAGATCTGTTGGCCGGTGAATCCCTGTCCTTCGCCCGCAGCGGCGGCAAGGAAGGCACCTACATCGATCAAACCGGTGAACATCGCGAGGGCCTTTACAACGCCAGCGCGAGAACCATCACCGGGGTTGTGACCACGGGGGGCCAAGATGGCACCGCCGGCGCAACCAGAATGCTTGTCAAGTACATCAAACCCTCGCTAAGTGTCGCCGCCACCGGCGCATAACCAAACCGATTCGAAACAAAACACACCAAAATATGAGGAGCAACAATCATGGCCCTAACTGACGCACAAGTCCAAGCGGTGAAGCGTGACATCACCCACTTTTTCGGCCAGGCGGCCAGTGCCGCAATGCCCATTTACAGCCGTTATTGTACGGTCATTCCTTCCTCGTCGTTGGACGAAAAATACGGCTTCCTGGGTGCCTCGCCAGGCATGCGTGAATGGCTCGGCGATCGGCACTTCAACGAAATGCGAGCGGCCGATTACACGCTGGCCAACAAGGCCTGGGAATCGTCGCTCAAGATGGATCGCTTTACGATGGAAGATGACCGCTACGGCGGATTGCAAGAGTCGATCGGCGACCTGGCCGAGGAAGCGGTCTATCACCCGGACGAGCTTCTATTCGACATCATCAACGCGGGTGAATCTGGCACCTGTTTTGACGGCCAGTTCTTCTATGACACCGATCACTCTTGGGGTGACTCGGGATCGCAGTCGAACGACCTGACGTACAACGCCGCGGACCACACGGACGTGACGCCGCT
>CAZCVU010000493.1:0-2469 GCA_964501745.1 uncultured Flavobacteriales bacterium
TCTCGAGTGGCGCGATATTGAGGTCGCCGACCAGGATCATCGGCTGCGTGGCCGACCGGTTTGCCGGAAACCACCCCGCCAACTCGTCGAGGAACTGAAGCTTATGGGCGAATTTGTCGTTGACCTTCGGATCCGGTTCGTCACCGCCGGCGGGCACGTAGAAATTGTGCAGTTCCAGGCCACCGCTAAAGCGCACAAAGACGTGGCGGCAATCGCTCCGTCCGCACCAATCCTGTGTCACTGCATCTTCAAAGGGGAGGCGCGATAATATCGCCACGCCGTTATAACTTTTCATGCCGTGCGCAATGATGTGGCTGTACCCCAACGCGGCGCACTCGTCTCGCGGAAACAGTTCGTCCACGACTTTGGTCTCCTGCAGGCAGATAACGTCGGGCGCCGCATGGTCGGCGATCTGCTGCAGGAGATGGAGCCGGGCCCGAATCGAGTTAATGTTCCAGGTGGCGATGCGCATCGTCGCTCTGTTAGTCGCGACCGCTGATTTCGTCTAAATCGGGTGTACGATCGCCGCTAGACGAACACATCATGCGGCATTGCGCACGCGCGTACCGCGCTTCTTGCTGCGCCCGGCGCGCGCCTCGTGGCGGGCACGTGCCGCATCGCCAAAGGCACCGAACATCGCCTTGCTCAACGGCCACTGCAGCGGTATCGGATGCTCAGGATGCCATTGCACACCCAATGCAAAATCCTTCGCGTCCCGGACGCTTACCGCCTCGATGATACCGTCATCGCTCAACGCCTCGATCACAAGCGCGTCTGCGGCTTGGTCGATGGCCTGGGCGTGCAACGAATTGACCATAACTTCCGATGCGCCAGACGCCAGTTCCATGAGAAATCCGCCCTGCTTGATCGCAATCGGATGGCGTTCGTCATACCGTCGCTCGGGCGGTAGGTCCCGCCGCATGCGGTGATCGTTCTTGCCCGGCAGTTCGTGGACGTTTTGATGCAATGTGCCGCCACACGCGACGTTGAGTTCCTGCACGCCGCGGCATACCGCGAACAATGGAACACCGTGTTCGATCGCTTTCCGAATCAGCGGCAACGAGCAGGAATCGCGTCCGGGATCGTGGGCCGTTCCTTCACGGCTTGGATCGCCGCCATAATTGTGCGGCTCGATATTCGACGCGCCGCCGGTCAGGAAGATTCCATCCAGTCGGTCGAGGAAATCATCGACGTCGTAGAGATCGCTGAGTGCCGGAATCAGTACTGGCAGACATCTCGCGCCGTTGATGACCGAGGCAATGTATTTGTCGCCGACACGATGAAATGTCCAGTCGGCAGTGCCTTCGTCCGAATTGGCAGGAATGCCGACCAGCGGCGGAGCTGAATCTATCATGGCGCTACGGCTATCATGGGTAGGCGGGGCTGACAAGATTCCATGAGGACACTCCGAATCACCCCTTCCGTGCGCCTTCATCCCATTCCGGCGGCGCCACAAAGCGGAACAGTTCGCGATCCAGCGGCAGGCCGAACTGCGGGCTGTCGAGCGTGACTCGCGTATCCTGTCGCTGTGGATCGGTAACCGACCAGCTCTTGAGCTCGAGCGGTCGATCGCCGAACGCGAACGTGACCGAGCCGGTTTCCGGGTCGTCCGTCTCGACAAAACTGATTCGTATCGTCCCGGGGCCGCGCTCAAAGTGAGTGATCGAAACGCCATCTGACAAGGAGATTGGGTCGCGTACCAGGAACCAGGCAAGGGTCTGTCTGAGCGGGATGTGTGAGACCTGCTGGAGTTCTCTATCGACATAGATGAACCAAACGCCATTGGCCACGATCAGATAGGAGTCGGGCGGCGCATAGTCGAAGCGAAGAAAACCCGGCCGCTGTATGAAGACCGTGCCTTGTGCCGCGGTGCCGTCCGGATTGATCTGGGTGAACTTCGCCTGCATGGTCGTGATGCTGTTCAGATAGTCTTCGATTCGCCGCACATCGGCCGACTCTTCGGATGTCAGGTTCCAAAGAATCTGAGCCTGTGCGTCGGACACGAACAGGACAAGGAAGACGGTCAGCGCGATGGCGCTGATGACACGCAGGCCGGTTCGACGCATCAGCGCATCACGCGGGTCGCTCACCCAAGCCCGGGGCCAAGACTTCACGTTTTCCGACGTGGTTTGCTTCACTGATGAGGCCGTCCTTTTCCATCTGCTCGATGATGCGTGCAGCCCTGTTGTAACCGATCTGCAGGTGGCGCTGAATGAAACTTGTCGATGCCTTTCGCTCTTGCAATACCAGCGCTACGGCACGGTCATACAGCGCGTCACCGGTGCGCTCGGCGAACGCCGCGCCGTCGGACTCCTCTTCCTCGGTGATCGCCTCAATATATACCGGGTCGCCCTGTATTTTCAGGAAGCCAACAACGGATTCCACTTCGCCGTCGTGGACGAACGGTCCGTGTACGCGCGTGATTCGCCCGCCGCCCGCCATGTAGAGCATATCCCCTTGTCCGAGGAG
>CAZCVU010000494.1:0-2464 GCA_964501745.1 uncultured Flavobacteriales bacterium
AGATGAAAAGTGAGTTTTGCGGTCTTCCCGAGTAGGCGCTTTACGCGCTCGGGGTTCTTGACGCCCGGCAGCTGCACCAGGATTCGGTCCTGCCCCTGACGCTGGATCGTCGGTTCACGCGTTCCCGTCTCATCAATCCGCCGACGCACAATCTCGATCGACTGTGAAACGGCGCTGCTCCGACGGTCGCGAATAGCCTCTTCGGTTAGCTGCAACCGAAAAGCGCCGTCCTCGTTTTGCGAGATTTCGGCATCAGTATTCAGGTTCCTGATCTGGGCGCGGATCTCCTCGCTGCGATTGGGATCGCGGAGACGAAAGACCACGCCGTTACCCTCGATCCCGAGGCCACTGTAGCGCACGCGTGCCGTGCGGAGCGTCACCCGCAGTGCATCGACCATGGCCTCGAGCTGTTCGCGAATGACGGCCTCGACCTCGACCTCGAGCAGGAGATGCGATCCTCCTTGCAGATCCAGGCCCAGGTTGATCTGTTTGCCCGGCGCCCACTCCGGGAGCCCCTCAAACGTTCGCTCGCCGAACAGGTTCGGTATGGCGTAGAGAAACCCAAGCACGCAAACAGCGGAAATGAGTATTTTTTTCCAGGGTGGGAAATGCAGCATTGGGCCGTGTGGTCAGTCAGCCGTCTTGTTGTTTCTTGCCCGCGAGCTTGTTGAAAAGACCGCTCTCGCGCTGAACGGCCGTGTCCTTATCGCCACCGCCGCCGGCCTGTTTTCCGCCCTTACCACCGGCCTTCGCCGCATCGGGTCTGGCCGCTTCGGGCTTCGTCAAGACATCCTGAATGGTCATTCGGGCGACACGAATTCTGACGCCGTCGGCAATCTCTACCGTCACGTCTTCGCTGCCCTCGACGGCTTTGACAACCGTCGCATAGATGCCGCCGCCAGTGAGGATCTTATCGCCCTTCTTGGCAGCGGTGACTGACTCGCGATGTTGCTTCTGGCGCTTCTGCTGCGGTCGAATCAGCAAAAAATAGAACACGGCGAAGATCAGGATCAGTGGCATCAACGACACAAAAATGTCGCCGCTACCGCCGCCCCCAGTCTGTGCCCATGCTTCGGAAATAAGCATGTAAAACTCCTCATCCTTCTGCGGCTGGCCGCGCAGTCGGGCGGACTATAGCCACCCAAGGCCCAAATGCAATCAAGACTCACGGCCAGGTTACTCGGCCGGACCGACGATTGACCAAACTGTACCTTGTGGTACGGTCTGCCCTCTAATCCGCCGATTCAACAACTTGAGGCACAGCAACGTGCCACCGTCAGCTGATCGAAAGACATGACCGAACGCCTGAACGATTCGCTGCTTGGCCGCATCGCAGATGCTCTCGAACGCATGGTGCCAATGCACAGGACCGAAATAGACCTGGATACCGCCGATGCTTTCGTCTGGCATGCGGAGGATGAGTCGCTGGAGCCGGTCGCGGAGGTAAACCGGATCGATCTCGGGTTGCTCAAAGGCATCGACCGCCAGCGGGATATCCTGTTGGAAAACACGCGTCGTTTCGCCAAGGGTTTGCCGTCCAACAACGCCCTACTCTGGGGTGCGCGCGGCAGCGGCAAGAGCTCGCTAGTCAAGGCCGTGCACGCTAATATCAACGAACAGTTGCCGCGTTCGCTTATTCTAGTCGAGCTTCATCGCGAGGACATTCCAACACTTCCCCGCCTGCTCGGGCTGCTTCGGGTACAAGAACATCGGATAATTCTGTTCTGCGACGATTTGTCGTTCACCCAGGAGGACGCGCGCTACAAATCGCTCAAGGCGGTGTTGGAGGGCGGCATCGAAGGCCGCCCGAAAAACGTGATTTTCTACGCGACCTCAAACCGCCGCCATCTGATGCCACGCGATATGATCGAGAACGAGCGCTCGACCGCGATCAACCCTTCGGAGTCGGTCGAGGAGAAGGTCTCTTTGTCCGACCGGTTCGGCCTCTGGCTCGGCTTTCATGCCTGTGATCAGGACACCTTCTTTGCGATGATTGAGGGCTATATCGGCTTTTACGGACTCGAGACCGAGCCGGATCAGTGGAAGGCCGAGGCGATCGAATGGTCGGTCACACGGGGCGCCCGCTCGGGCCGCGTGGCATGGCAGTTCATCCAGGATCTCGCCGGGAAGCTAGGGCAGCGTTTGGATTGACCAGCTGTTCAGCGTTGTGAGGTCTGTTCCGACAGATATCGTCTCGGATCCACCGCACGTTTTCCCTTGCGCAGTTCGAAGTGGAGCTGCGGTGAGGTGACATTGCCACTGCTGCCGACACGCGCAATCGTTTGACCACGTTTCACAGTTTCGCCGCGGGCGACCAGCAGCTTCTCGTTGTGAGCGTAGGCCGACATGAAACCGTCAGAGTGCTTGATCAACAGTAGATTACCGAAGCCCCGAAGCTCGTTGCCGCTATAGGCAACGATACCGTTCTCGGCGGCCTTCACTGCAGCGCCGCGCGGCGCTGAAA
>CAZCVU010000495.1:0-2456 GCA_964501745.1 uncultured Flavobacteriales bacterium
CGTTTGCCATGTCGGTCTCAGCGGTCCGCAATACGATGCCCACTGCCTCGCCGAAGCGAACTGGAGCGCTCGTCAACTGCAAAAATCCGACCGAAACTATGTACTGATCCCGACGGCGCCGCTCCATGAGCCAAACGCCGCCGACACGCTGGCACAGCTCGCTGAGATTCCCCGGGTGCACGGCATTCGACAGATCGTCAATCACGATCCAGATTGGCCACGCAACGCCGTCCTCGGCGACCTGCTCGACAATCCGCAGTGGCAGAAAGGCTATGCCGAACTGCAGAAGCATGCGATGTCGTTCGACCTGCAGCTCAACGCGCCGCAGTTCCAGAAGGCCGCGACGTTCATGAAGGATTTTCCCGATACGCCGGTGATCATCAACCACCTCGGCTCGCCGACACTGGATGATGTCACCGCGAGAGAAAAACTGTTCCGTGACGGCCTCGAGGCACTGGCGGGCTGCCCGCAGACGTACATCAAGATCTCGATGCTCTTCTATACCGCCCAGGACTGGGACGAGTGCGATCCGCTGATCGACAACATCAACTGGATCATCGACACGTTCGGCGTTGACCGTTGCGTCTTCGCATCGAACTATCCCGTCGATATCGCCCAAGGCTGGTCGGCGGACCGGCTCTATGGCGCCTTCCGCAAGATCGCCGAAGCAAACACCGATCTCGCCGGTCAACGGAAGCTGTTTGCAGAGAACGCCAAGCGGGCCTACCGGGCGGAATAAGAAAGAGAGGGGTGAGGGAATTTACTTCGGCTCTTCAACCAGGAAGGCGACGCGTTCGGCAGGAATCCGAACGGCTGCCGGCCACTGCGATGAGCGCTCGGGTTCAAAGGGCTGAATGATCCGGCACGTACCTTGGGCGCCGTCGAGAGCTATGTCTTCAAGCTCGATTGGCGCACCACTGAGGTTGGCGAGGATGACAGCGCGCTGACCGGTGGACAGATGGCGATACACACTCCACCGAACATCCGGATTGTCGGTAAATTCTCCCGACCCAGTGAGCAGCGGCTGCAGCCGTTTGAACAAGTCGTGCGAGGCGTCGAGCTTCTCGGCGTTGGAGACGATGTCGAACAACTCATTGCGCAGACGCGTGAGCTCGGCGATGTAGGCGGATAATTCCTGCATCGGTGGGTAGTCCATCGTGGCATTGTAGTTGGCCGGGCCGATCAGCAGAATCTGCCCCTCGAGGATTGCCAGGTTGAGCTTGTTGAAGTCGTACGGCTGCTCGATGCCGCAGACCATGCCAAGCTGAGGAAACACCGCTTTCATGACGCTGTCCTCGCCGTTGCCCCACCAAATCGTGTCGCTGTAGGAGAACAGCCGATCCCAGCCGCCTTCGTAGGAGAAACAGAATTCCGGATTGACTGCGCGGCAGGCGGCCAGCAGTTCCTCGACGAACAGCAGGATGCCCTCGTGATGGACGCGGTCCGGGCTACTGCTGAGTCGCGGATTGAAATCCATCGGCGTCTGGAAAAACTTGTCGACATGCAGGCCGTCGGCGCCGATCTCGACCAGTTTGCGGAAGCGAGTGATCAACAATTCGCGCACTTCGGGATGGGCCGGGTTCATTTCGCTGAACGGCGTGCCGGTCATGAACAGACTGCGGGCGCTGAGCGTGCCCATGCCCCAGTAGCTGGTGACGTGGTGCTGGATGCCGTATGGATTGACGATCCGATACTTGTGCAACTCGCGATCATACCATTCCGTGGTCATGTCGATCGGTTGGCAGTTGACGAAAAAGCTGACTTTCATACCCAGATCGTGGCAGGCCTGAATCCCCGCCTCCAGCTCATCCCAGGTCCCGAGCCTCGGGTCCGGGTCGTATTGCGGATAGCCGCGGTCATGGCCGCCGACGTCCCAGCCGGTGATGTTGATATGCGTGACATTACGCGCCACAGCCTCCCTGGCCATCTGCGGCAGCTCGGTGTAACGGAAGTTCAAGTTGTCCTCCGGCAGCAGCATCATCGTGTGCAGAAACGCCGTCTCCCGGCGAATCCATTGCGACCCCGGCTCAACCACGGGATAGTGCGAGGCAAACCAGTCGCGATAGATATCGGCCGCGCCGCGCCAATCGCCCTCGTGCAGCTGCAGCACGGCGGTGGCACTTTCGAACGTCTCGCCAGGCTTCGTGTACGGGACGTGGACCCAGTGCATGACCAGCCCGTACGGCAGGTCACCGACCTCATCGCGCCGCGGCCAGTTGCCGTCGCTGCGCTCCTCAGCCATCCCGGGTTCCAGGGTCAGCCGCAGCGACTTGACCCGCGGCGACTCTTCGAGCACGGCAAAGTAGAGGCCGCGATTGCGTTTGCTGTCGTAAAAGCTCAGCCACGGCATAGCCAGGATTCCGGGGTAGCTGAAGTTGTGCTCTCCGGTGTGTATCCCGAGGGTCTGGCCGCGTGTATTGCCAAAGTCACGAAAGATCGGCTGCATCCATTTCTTG
>CAZCVU010000496.1:0-2453 GCA_964501745.1 uncultured Flavobacteriales bacterium
GCCCTGAATGGCTACTCTGATGGCCGGAACCGGCCGTTATCTGGGGAATATCGGTAGAAGCCTCTAAAAGGAATTTATGACCCATATGTCACATGTTGGTTGGCGGAGGTCTCGGTGCCGGGGAAAGATGTTCGGACAAATCCTAGCGCGCATCGCCCGTCTCCACGCGTCACCGGAGCCGGCTCGATCCATGCAAAGGTCGTTGTCGAGAGGCAAGCGGCAGGAGGGATGTACCTTGATGACGGGGAAGCCGCCAACAGAACCATGAATTCGGCATTGGCGATAGTTCAGGCGGTAAACGGTGTACACTGTCCACCCATATCGGCATCAGAATTGCCATAGAAACCCCGAATAGCTATTCTAGCGGGGAATTATGTCGTCATCCGGGAATATCGAAAGAGACTCTGTGGGCCCCTATTCGACGTCATTCAGCAACCAGTTCTGAGAGGCTTGCAGATGGACTTTCTGGTGGAACTCTGGAGTTTCATGCGTGCGCGGAAAAAGTTCTGGCTCGCGCCGATCATTCTTTTGATGCTTGTCTTCGGCGGGCTATTGGTGCTGGCCGAAGGCTCCGTGGTTGCCCCTTTCATCTATACGCTGTTCTAAGGTTGGCCTTTCAATCCTGCCCTGAAGAGAGGCTACGAGCCGAAGCATGACCTCTACTGGCGTCAAAATAGTCGGTTATTCGTTGATCTGGATTCCGATTGCGGCAGCGTGTCTTCTTCTCCTGGTGATCCTGATGGAACTGTCTGGCGTGTCCAGGATGCTGGAAAAGCGCTTGAGCCATTCACCGGACAAAGGGGGGCTGCACACGACAGGCTACTACGGCAAGCCGCTGGAGCAGGATCCCTACGTTGAGTTCGCCATTCAGCACCTGCACCCCTACTACCTGTTCGCTCCGCCCTGGCGCGAGGCGGACCGAGAACGCGCCAACAGTGCCATCGTCTCGGTTAACGAGCAGGGTTTCCGCAACAGCTATCAGGGCGGCGGCGAGCCCGATGCAGTGCTGCTCGGAGGCTCGACCGCGTTCGGACACAAATCCACCAACAACCGAGCCACGCTGGCATACCGCCTGTCAGAGGTAACCCCCTTCATCTTCGTCAATCGCAATGCGCCGAGCTGGAACAGCCATCAGGAACTAGTCGCCCTAGCCAAATACGACGGCAGGACCACGGTCTCGCTCTCCCTGTCGCTGGCGAACGACATCAACATTTACTGCAATAACGTGAAGTCGCAGGAGAAGGACCGTATTGTCGATCAGCCGGAATCCTTCAAACTGCTGTCACACTTTTTCAATGACATCCGGGCGGGCCCCGAGCGGGGATCGAACGTCTCCCTCACGGACAGGATCAAATCGGGCGTTAGATCCGTCCTGCCCGACACCTACGCCCTGCTCGGACGCATCAAGATCATGCTCGGAGCGACAGACGGCGAGGGTGCGGCTCCGGGCGCATCAGCGGGACCGGCGGAGTGGTATCACGACTGCGGAACCAACAGCCAGGAGGACGCCCGTGCCATCGGCAACTCCTATCTACGCAACCAGAAGACGATGGCGCGGATCACCGAATCCAAGGGCGGCGTGCACCTCGTCGTCCTGCAGCCCTTTTCCTACGCCTATGGCGAGCGGGACACGGCAGCAAAGGTCTTCTTCCACACCGTCTACCAGCTTGTGCTGGACGATCCCTTCTGCCGTGATCGCTGCCTCGACTTCTCCCGCATTCCCGGGCTGGAGAATCCGGGCTTCTTTCGACTCGGCGCCGGGCCAGACCAGGCGCACTTCGGCGACGACGTTCATCTGACTGACCGCGGCGTTGAAGCCGTGGTGAAGGCGCTGGCACCGATCATCGTCGATAAGGCCAAGCGCTATACTGCGGGCGGAAGCAGCGGTGTCAGGGACTAGTAGATGAAGTCCGACGTTTAAGCTGGCTCGCTTCTTTCTAAAATCAGCGCGGCCGCAGTCACCGCACTCGCAATCGCCTTCCCTCTTTTTCGTCAGAACGAAGTCGAGCGGTCGATCGCGCAGACCGAACAGCAGAGTGTCGAATTGACCAGGTCATTCCTGAACACGTTTGGTCACGATGTTCTTCTCACGTAGTGTCCGCCTCCAAGTTCGATGGGAGCGGCGAACGATCGGAACGAGCCATTCGAACAATCGACCAAGCGATAAAGGCGGCTTCGACCGACCTTCACATTCAAAGACAGGAATGTCGCTTTGTGGCTACAAGTGAGCCTGGGAGCCATATCGGACCGACGGGGGACGCACCCCCACTTCCAGACATTCGAGGACGAATTTCCGCCTTCGCCAATTTCACGCCCGGTGTGCACCCGGCTTTCCCCATAATATCAGCAGGTGCTGATGGGCTACAGATGCCCCAGTCCAGCCATTCAGCAAGATGTCATTCCCGATGTTCTTGTCCGTCGACGCGAACACTGAAGACCTCGGTGCCGGTAGA
>CAZCVU010000497.1:0-2443 GCA_964501745.1 uncultured Flavobacteriales bacterium
TTCTGCTTTGAACCTAAGGTATACGGGATCGGGTATTTGGCAAGCGTTCCTTGGCACCGGGAGCACGTAATGGGCGGAAAAGTAGTAAGTGTGCGTATAACCTTACTACGTACGCAGCCGTAGATGCCTGGTGGACGGGGAATGGTCTAGCGGAGGCGGTCTATTTTTCTGGCGCCGGCGGCGGCAGCAGGATGCTGACGTCATCGCTGTGGGCGGCATTCAGGATCGCCCGCGCACGCTCTTCCAACAGGTCGCGATCGAGGCTATCGGGACGTAGTAGCCGGACGCGTCTCTCGAGCTCCTTGCGTTCGGTGTTCAATGCCGCCAGCGTCGATGCCGCTTCGTCGACCTCCTTACCCAAGTTCACATACGACCGCAGGCCACGATCTCCCTGAATCGTGTGATAGACGAAGTAGACGACAATGCAGGCGCCAAGAACTGGCAAGACGATTTGACGGGCCCGCCGTCTGATTTCGCGCAATACGACCATTCATGCATGGAATCATACCTGTGGGAAACTCGTCAATAGGTAATAATTTCTGATAGTTAAGGGAAGTTTTGCCTATCTACTTCGGCAAATTATGCCGACCCCACAACCTGTAGCGTGGCTGGCACAGATGGCTGGGCGCATGTTGTGGTTGCTAGCGACTGAATGGACTCCGCCCGGCAAACCGCGCGGTTTCGCCAAGGGCTTCTTCAATCCGCAGAAGCTGGTTGTATTTGGCCACCCGTTCGGAACGCGAAACCGAGCCGGTCTTGATCTGACCCGCTCCGGTGGCCACCGCAAGATCGGCAATCGTGACATCCTCGGTCTCGCCGGAGCGGTGCGAGATGACGGTGCCGTATGCGGAACGTTTGGCGAGGTCAACCGCATCCAGCGTTTCGCTGAGCGTCCCGACTTGATTAACCTTGATGAGGATGGCGTTGGCTAACCCCTGCTCGATACCATGGCGCAGCCGGCCGGTGTTGGTGACAAACAGATCGTCGCCGACAATCTGCAGCGTTCCTCCCAGTTCTTCAGTCAATTGCTGCCAGCCCGACATGTCGTCTTCTGCCATGCCGTCCTCGATCGATACGATCGGGTAGCGGCTCACGAGGTCGCTCAGCCAGGCAACCATGGCGGCTGAGTCGAGCTTCTGCTTGGCGCCAACCATGTCGTATGTGCTGCCGTGATGAAATTCGCTGGCGGCGCAGTCGAGCGCGACGGCGATCTCGTCACCTGGCTTGTAACCAGCGGTTTCTATGGCCTTCAGAACAAATGTCAGGGCCGCGTCGGCGGATTCCAGATTCGGCGCAAAGCCGCCCTCATCACCGACATTTGTGTTATGCCCAGCTTCCGAGAGCGCGCCGCCAAGCGCGTGAAATACCTCAGCGCCCATACACAAGGCGTCAACCATGCATTCTGCGCCGACTGGTACGATCATGAACTCCTGGATATCTATCGCGTTGTCGGCGTGGACACCGCCATTGATGATGTTAATCATCGGGGTCGGCAACAGATTTACATTGGCGCCGCCGAGGTAGCGGTGCAACGGTAGACCGGCCTCATCGGCTGCCGCTTTGGCGACTGCCAGGCTGACGCCAAGCACGGCGTTGGCACCCAGCCGGCTCTTATTCGGCGTGCCGTCGAGATCTATCATCATCTGGTCGATCAGGCGCTGGTCCTCAGCCTCCAGGCCGGAGATCAAATCGAAGATCTCGCCATTGACTTTCTCGACCGCCGTGCGAACACCTTTGCCGCCATAGCGGCCATCGCCGTCGCGCAGTTCGACCGCCTCGTGAGTTCCCGTCGAAGCACCGGAGGGCACTGCGGCGCGGCCGAAAGCGCCTGAGTCCAGCTCGATATCAACTTCGATGGTCGGATTGCCGCGGCTGTCGAGAATTTCGCGCCCGGAGAGGCTGATGATCGCCGTCATCTGTTTATGCCCTTAGTCGTATCAGTTAAGAGTGATGGGATGGGATTTGGACAGCTGGTCGAATTCAATTAGTGTTGAAAGTATATTGGGCAACTCTTTGATATTAACCATATTTGGCCCGTCACTGGGAGCGCTGTCGGGATCCTGGTGGGTCTCCATGAAGACGGCGGCCACGCCGGCTGCAACGGCGGCGCGCGCCAACACCGGCACGAATTCACGCTGCCCGCCCGAGCTCGATCCGGCACCACCTGGTTGTTGCACCGAATGCGTTGCATCGAACACTACAGGGTAGCCAATTTCAGCCAGGATTGGCAGCGACCGCATGTCGGCGACCAAGGTATTGTAGCCAAAGCTCGCCCCACGCTCGCAGACCATGATGTTGGTATTGTCCGACGCCAATGGATTTTGGCTCTATTTTTACTAAATTCACCAGCGGGTCTTGGAGGCGACGGGCAATGGAAACCGCTCCCCGCAGAGATACATCCATATCTGGAAACTCGTTTGCGGCCAGTTCGGATGCCGAGTAG
>CAZCVU010000498.1:0-2433 GCA_964501745.1 uncultured Flavobacteriales bacterium
ACAACCCATCCATTATCAACCCCGATTTCCTTAAGGGAAATCATATCGCATCTCCGGATTGGTCAGTCCAGGACACGGTGACCACGCCAGGCTATTCCCAGACGGTCTATGATAACGGCATAGGAATTGTTGTTGAGGAAGGCCGAATGACGGTTCGAGAGAGCGTAGGAAAAGCCTTCAGGGACTTCTATTCTTCGCCGCGGGTCGCGGCATCGTATGTGCAGACATTATCCCATATTCCTTACAAAGAGCTTGGGATCAATTGGCTGTTACGCACTTCGAACGACAACCCTCGGCAATGGCTGATTCAGCGATTTCTTAACCCAGGCAAGTGGCTTGAGTCCGAGCCCGCTGTAATGAGCGCGGAACTCAAGCTTGAAACTACATTCCGCGAATCTGCTTGTTTCATGAAGTTTATGGCCATTGATGGAACCAACGCTGACCTTGATCGTGAAAATTCGGTCATTACCGAATGCAATTTTCACCACGCCGGCCCCTTCGGAAACTCAGGTAAGATCATTGAAATCATCGAATCCTGGCGAATGTATCAAACGTTCTTGAAGGATGCGTCTGACAAGTTCTTGTTCGGAGAGCTGGCATGAACATCGCCGTTAGTACGGCAACGGAGTTAGGGGGTGCCGGCACGGGTCGCCCAAGCGATATGCCGGAGAGGACCCTAATCACTCGCCGCATTGAGCGGAATGCGGCTGCGGAATCGCGAACGGCCGATTCTTTCCAATACCCTCGAGGAGAGCGTCTGGTCCATTTCTCGAATTGGCAGGACACAATTGATGAGGCCCCTGATATTCGCTCCCTTATTCGCATATTGGAGCTTGCTGGATTCGGACAGACCGCCGACAGGATATTCGCCCTTTCGATCTCGGACGAATTACTTGATGAGGATGAGCAACCGGCATCGCTGGAATCAGCGCGCGCCCTTGCTTTGGCCGCGCGCGATCTGATCGGATTGGGCGAACCCCGGATTGGCCTCGCAGACAATGGTGTCCTAGAGGCCGAATGGCAGCTCGATTACGACAAGCATATCGCCATGCGATTTGCCGACAAGGCACGAACATCCTTTGCCCTTATCGGCCCCGCCGCGGCAATGCCAAATCGCGTCCGATTCAATGGAAGTGGCACGACTTCGGACATGTTGGCTATGATCCGTAATCTTGGTGTTCACAGGTGGAGACCGCATGAAAGGTGACGAGCTGCAAAGCGGCGACCACGTCGCCCGATATTGCAAGCCCAGCAGTGTTCAGGACGATCTTCCGACTGTCACCGCATTTGAGATCAAGGAAGCGGGCGGACACCTGTCTGTCAATTGGCTGGAGTACTTCGCCGAGGCAGAGTCTCAGAGTCCATGCGAATTGATTCCGTCTGTCCGCGATGCTTTCCTGAAGAAGGGCTTCACGTTGCGGCCAAGCGGTCGCTTCGCCGTGTTAAGCGTGGGGCTATCGACGCAACGGATTGCGTCCGCCCAAGACAGGACGGTGAGCTTCCTGCACTGGCCGGAAGATGATGATGAATCCCATTCCGGAATATTCGGCTATGGACCTGACGATCTTGCGATCCGACTCGAGCTGAAGAACTTAGTCACCACAGAAAACGTCTTTGCCGCGGCACCCTAGACCAATCTGCCCGACGTATGGCCATGCTCTCACCGGAGGTAAAATGACCTACACCAACCCCGACGCGCTGGTTTCGACAGAGTGGCTGGCGGCGCATCTCGAGGCGCCGGACGTGCGCGTGGTGGATGGCTCGTGGCACATGCCGCAGCTCAAGCGGGATGCGCGCGTTGAATATGACGCACAGCACATCCCCGGCACCGTCTTCTTCGATATCGACGAGATCGCCGATACCGGCTCGGACCTGCCGCACATGCTGCCGGACCCCGCCAAGTTCGCCAGCCGCATGCGCGCGCTGGGCCTCGGCGACGGCGTGCGGGTCATCGTCTACGACACCACCGGCATGGGCAGCGCCGCTCGCGTCTGGTGGACTTTTCGGGTCTTCGGCCACGAAGACGTGGCGGTGCTCGACGGTGGCCTACCCAAGTGGCTGGGCGAGGAGCGGCCGGTCGATGCCGAGACGGTCTTTCCCCAGGAGCGCCATTTGACCGCCCGGCGCAACGGGCTGCTGGTACGCGATGTCGAGCAGATCCTGGGCAACGTCGAGAGCCGGCGCGAACAGGTGCTCGATGCCCGCAGCGCCGGGCGTTTCACCGCCAGCGAGCCCGAGCCGCGCGCGGGCCTGCGCGGCGGCCGCATTCCGGGCTCCTACAATTTGCCGTTTCCGGATCTCTACGACCCGCAGACCAAGACCATGAAATCGGCGGCTGCCTTGCAGGCGCTCTATGACGGCAGCGGCATCGACCGCAAAGGCCCCATCGTCAGCAGTTGCGGCAGCGGCGTCACCGCCTGCATCCTGGCGCTC
>CAZCVU010000499.1:0-2427 GCA_964501745.1 uncultured Flavobacteriales bacterium
GGATGCTGCGCCGGACGGCCAGGACGCGGGAGTGAACTTTAGCCGATGGTGCCGATACTAACATGACGATTGGTAACGACGAAAACCGCCCGCCGGTCATTCTTCAGCTTCTCCCCTCGCTGGTGACAGGCGGCGTTGAGCGCGGCACGGTCGATGTAGCAAAGACACTGGCCGAGGAGGGCTGGCGCTCAATTGTCGCCTCGGCCGGTGGACCCATGGTGCGCGAGTTAACGCGGGCCGGCGTGACTCATTTGGAGCTGCCCGCTGATTCCAAGAATCCTGTGGTCATGCGGGCCAATATCGACCGACTGGCCAGGATTATTCATGACAATGAGGTCGATATCGTGCACGCGCGGAGCCGTGCTCCTGCCTGGAGTGCGCTGGCAGCCTGCCGGCGCACCGGCGCCAGTTTTGTGACGACATTCCACGGTACATATGACACCGGCCTGCCGCTCAAACGTATGTACAATTCGGTCATGGCCCGTGGCCAGCGAATCATAGCCATCAGCGACTTCATCGCCCGACACCTCGTCGATATTTATAAGGCAAACCCTGCGCGTATCACGGTCATCCATCGAGGGGTCGACTTCAGATTGTTCGACCCGAACCGGATAACTCCGGAGCGTCTTGTCAAGCTGTCCCAGGATTGGCGATTGCCGGACGGCGTGCCGGTGATCATGCTGCCTGGTCGCCTGACAGGCTGGAAGGGCCAGCGCGTGCTGCTAGCTGCACTCGCGCAGCTACCGACGCGCGATTTCCGATGTCTGCTAGTCGGCGACGATCAGGGGCGGACTGGCTATCGGCGCGAGCTTGAGGATCTGATTGAAAAGCGCGAGTTGCAATCAGTCGTGCAGCTTGTTGGCGACTGCAAGGATATGCCGGCGGCTTATATGCTGGCCGACGTCGTCGTCTCGGCTTCGACCAAGCCGGAAGCGTTCGGGCGTGTGATCGTCGAAGCGCAGGCGATGGGAAAATCGGTTATTGCTACGGATCATGGTGCGGCCCCAGAGCTGATACTTTCGGGGACGACGGGCTGGCTGGTGCCGGCAGGCGATCCGGCGGCGCTGACCCGCCAACTCAAAACAGTGCTGCGGCTCGGGTCGTCGGAACGGGAAACTCTGGCCCGAGAGGCCAGATCCCATGTCCTTGGGCGCTTCAGTAAGGAAGCCATGTGTTCGGCAACGCTCGAAGTCTACCGGCAGGTTCTCACCGAACGGGAGGCCGACGGCTCGGTGGCCGCGTGAGTAGTGCAACAGCAGACCGCGTTCACCAGCAGCGCCGCATTCTCGTCATTAAACTGGGAGCGCTGGGCGACTTCGTTCTTGCCTTGGGCCCGTGCGCGGCGATCCGCCGCCATCATCCGAACGCACACATTACCTTGCTGACGATGGCGCCGTTCGCCGATTTGGCAGCGGCGAGCGGCTATTTCGACGAGATCCTGATCGACGAAAGAGCTCCGTGGTGGCGTCCCTCGGAATGGTTTGTCCTAGGTCGCCGTCTGCGCCGCGGCCAAATCGATCGTGTCTACGATCTGCAAACCTCGGACCGCAGCGGATGGTATTTCAGGCTGATGGGTCGAAAGCCGGAATGGTCCGGTATCGCCAAAGGTTGCTCGCATCCCCATGATAGTCCGGACCGCGATCGTATGCATACGCTGGACCGGCAGGCCGAGCAGTTGGCGATTGCCGGTATCGACGATGTGGCGGCGCCAGATTTGACCTGGGCAGCCGCTGATGTCGGCCGTTTCGAGGTTTCGCCGCCATTCGTTGTCATCGCTCCGGGAGCCGCTGCACACCGACCCGGCAAGCGCTGGCCGGCCTCCAGCTATGCGGTGTTGGCACGCCGGCTTTCGGAAGCCGGCTATCGCCCGGTCCTGATTGGCACGGCGGCTGAAGCAGAAACTGCGCGATACATTGTCGCGCATTGTGATGCAGTGGTGGACCTTACCGGGCGGACGCGGTTGTTGGAGGTGGCGGCCTTGGCGCGCGCCGCGTCGGCCGCGGTTGGCAACGATACGGGTCCAATGCATATCACTGCCGCGGTCGGTTGCCGGTCGATCGTCTTGTTCTCCGCCGACTCCGACCCGTCACTTACTGCACCGCGTGGCGAAAACGTGACAGTCCTCCAACGGAGCAATTTGGCCGATCTGCCGGTTGACGACGTGCTTGCAGCGCTGGCTTGCGCATAACAGACTGCGCCCGTTGCGATCTTACCGGGTGCATCCGTCCGATATCGGCCATGCCTTGACTAACCTTCCAATCGCTCTAAATTCCGCGGGTTCCAGAAGCGCTTGTCCGCAGCCGCTTCGACCGGTCCGAGAAACAGGCGACACCTAATGATAGCCATCACGCTTCCAGACGGCAGCGTTCGTGAATATGGCGGCCCGGTAACGGGCGCGGCGCTGGCGGCCGATATTGGTCCGGGCCT
>CAZCVU010000500.1:0-2406 GCA_964501745.1 uncultured Flavobacteriales bacterium
GCTTTCCGGGCGACGGCACGATTAGTGCGACGCCGGCGATTGCCCGGTTCGTGGTCGATGCGGTGCTGCCGCTGGTCGATGCGGGTATGGACCTGCATTCAGCCTCCTACGGCGCCAAGTATGTTGATACAACCTTTCTTTGCACCTGCGCCGACAAGACCCTCTACCACAAGTCTTTCGAACTCGCCGACGCCTTCAAGGCGCCCTACATGTACGTCGTCGACGGCATTGCCAAGACGACTTCGCGAGACTTCGACTCTGCCGCACACGCCCTGGGAATCCCCTTCACGTCGGCTGAACTTGGGGGCGGCGGTATCGATCTGGAGACCATCAGGATCGGCTACCGTGGCGTGCGGAATGTCTTGGCCCATCTCGGTGTGATCGCGGCGGCGGCGGACTCCTCTGAACCGCAGAGCACGGTGTATCTCGATGGGGGTAGCAGAATGGGTGGCGTGCAGGCGCCGTTTCAGGGGCTCTTTGAGGCTCAGTTCGATGTCGGGGACGAGGTCGAAGAGGGTCAGACGGCGGGCGTTCTCTATTCGCTTGATGAGGTCGACCGTCCGCCGAAAGAACTGCACTTCAGCGACCCGGGCATCGTTAGCGTCAAGAGTCTGTCGGCCCGGGTGTTTCTCGGCAGCAGCATCTGCACGACGGCGACACCGGTGACGCATGACGAAGCCCGCAAGCTCGCCGATCGCTAAAGTGTGGAGATCTGAAGAAAATGCATCCGGTCTTCCCCAAGACCGGGCGGTTGCCGCGCCCCCGTATCGGGGACGCGGGTCACTCTTCGCCTGAGATATTAGCTGCGGGAAGCCGTACTAGGCGAACCACCAGCGCTCGATCAGCCGCATACCGTCGAGGTCCCAGTTGCCCGCCACCCCTGCGTTGGCCAGTTTCGTCGAGTGCCCGATGATAAAGTCGGCATACACCGGGATCACAGTGCTTCCTTCGTCACGAACGATTTGCTGCATCTCCCAGTACATCTCACGCGCCTTGCTCTCGTCGAGCTCACTGCGAGCTGCGGTCAGAAGCTCGTTGAACCGCGGATGCTTCCACTTGGTGTCGTTCCACGGCGCACCGGCTGAATAGGCTTGCGTGAACATCCAGTCCTCGGTCGGACGGCCGCTCCAATAGGCGGCACACCACGGGTGCTTCCTCCAGACGTTGGCCCAATAGCCATCGTTTGGTACCTTGTTGACCTGGAGCTTGATGCCAGCCTTCGCTGCACGCTCGCTGTATAGGAGGGCGGCGTCCATGGCACCATCCCAGATGCCCTCCGACGTGCTCAGCTTCACCGTCAGAGTCTCCATACCGGCCTTCTTCAAATGGAACTTTGCCTTGTCGGGGTCGTAGACCCGCTGCGGCAACTCAGTGTTGAAGTACTTGTTGATCGGCGAAATCGGGTGGTCGTTGCCGACCGATCCCGTGCCATTGAGAACCTTCTCGACCAGTTCCTCGCGGTCGACCGCATATTTCAAGGCGAGCCGCACGTCGTTGTTGTCGAAGGGTGGCGTATCCGATTGCATCGGCCAGGTGCGGTGGAGCTTTGCATTGACCTTAACGACATCCACACCCTTGGCCGCCTTTAGCCGCTTCCATGTCTTGCGATCCGGACTGTTGATGACGTCGACCTCGCCGCTAATTAGGGCGTTTTGACGAGCGGCCGTATCAAGAATCGTGATGATCTCCGCTGAGTCGAAATGGCCCAATCCCTTTCTCCAGAAATTCGGATTGCGCTCCATCGTGAGGCGCTGGCCCGGCATGAAATCCTTCAAAACATACGAGCCGGTGCCGTTACCGATATCGTATATCTTGCCATCTCTAATCGAGCGGATATCAAATGAAGACATCAGGAATGGGAAGTGCGCATTCGGTCCGTCCAAGGTCATGACGACCCTGTACTTGGTGTCCGCCTTCAGTTCCTTGATGGTTTTGAAGGTCGGCTTCATCGCCGACTTCGACTCTTCGCTGCTGTGATAGAGGATCGTTCCAACCACGTCATCGGCGTCAAACGACTTGCCATCGTGGAACGTCACGTCTTTTCTGAGATTGAAGATCCAGGTTGAAGGAGAATCACCGGGTTCCCAGGATTCTGCCAACTCGGGCACGAGATCGCCCGTTTTGTCGACCTCGACGAGCTGACTCATCAGATTTGCTTGGGCAAAGACCGCCATTGTATTCGACTTGACTGCAGGGTCGAGCGAATCGGAGGTATTGCCATGCGCCAAGCCGACGCGGAGATGACCGCCTTTCTTTGGTGTCGCGGCTTTGGCCTCAGCGGGCAGAATCCCAGCACCCATGCCTGCCAGCACGGCCGTGCTGACGCCTAGAGCGGCTGCGCGATCGATGAACTCACGACGTGACACATCATTGCCGACGCTCGGCAAGCTATCTACTTCTGGTTTC
>CAZCVU010000501.1:0-2401 GCA_964501745.1 uncultured Flavobacteriales bacterium
GTCGGATTACAACCCACTGGAGAACTACCAGGTCGGTCGCAACGAAATCGTCGCCGGAACCGTCTCACCAAGTTATATCTCGCCGCTGCAGGGCCTGCAGCGGCTCGAAAAGATCATGGACGAGTATGTCGGCGGCATCGGCGCCAACTACGTGACCAACGAACCGATGCTCAACCGCGGACTCGAGTTGCTGGGCATGCTGAAGGAAGACCTCGACAATATCGGCGCCGAGAGCCTGCACGATCTGCTCAGGGCCTGGGAACTTCAGCACCGGGTCGTGGCCTCGGAGTCCGTAGCGCGGCATACCTTGTTCAGGCAGGAAACACGCTGGCCGGGATACTACTATCGTGGCGATCATCCAAAACTGGATGATACCGATTGGCACTGCTTCACCATATCCCGCTACGATCCGGACTCCGGGGAGTGGGCTATGGAGAAGGCCCCGGTACACCACATCATCGACTGAGCGGGCTGCGCCGCCGCTTAGCGTGCCGCGGTCTCGCGCCGCAGTGTATAGGCGGTATGGACCACCAGCGTGCCGAGGATCAGCACGCCGCCAAGAAACGTCTGAACCGCCGGCACCTCGCCGATCACCAGCCAAACCCAGAACGGCCCGAGGATCGACTCGAGCAGGACCAGCAACCCAACCTCCGGAGCCGGAATCAGGCGCGGCCCCAGCGCGATCAAGCCGAGCGCGAGCGGCAACATCACCAGACCCATTGCGGCAAGCAATGCGAGATCGCGCATACTCACCAGATGCGGTGCTGCCAAGGGCAGGACGGCCAGCGCAGTGAACAGCCCCCCGAGCGCGACCGACGGCACCATATTGATGTTTTTGGCATAGCGCAGCGTCGTCAGATGGCCCGCAAAGAACAAGGCGGCGCCAAGCGCGCAGATATCGCCGACCAGCGCCCCACCGCCGAGATTGCCGGAGAAGATTGCGGCAATGCCGATGAAGACCACGAGCACCGCAATCCAGGTCCGCGGCGCGATCGACTCGTTGAGAAAGATCCGGCTGTGCATCGCCGCAAACAGCGGTGCGACGCTGACGATCACCAATGTGTTCGCCACCGAGGTCAAGGAGATCGAGACGACGAACAGGATGTTGCTGCCAGCCGCGAGCACAGCGGACAGGATGCCGGCGTTTCCTATAGCAAGGACAAGCCTTGGCGCCGCGCGCCCGAACCTGACCGCAAAGAAGGCGAGCAGCGCCAGCGCGACAAATACGCCGCGGTAAAAGAGGATTGTCCAAACCTCGGTATCGATCAGGCGTATCAGCAGGCTGTCCGGCGTGATGACGAGGACGCCCGCTGCCGTGACAGCCAGGCCGCGCAGGTGTGGGCTGGCAATATTCATCAGGCGCGGGATAAATCGACCGGACCGTCTGGCAGGTCAATAGCATCGTTTGTGCGGAATAACGCCGCGCACGCCGCCGCGCGGATCCTCGACATCGCCGGGGCGCCGCGGGATCAAGTGTACGTGCACGTGAAAGATCGATTGCCCGGCTGCCACGCCACAGTTCACGCCGACATTGAAGCCCTCGACGGCAGCATCTTCGTTCAGGATGTAGGAACGGTTTTCGGCAAGCAGTTGCAACATCGCGCGCAGTTCCGGCTCGTCCAGATCGAACAGATCGACGACGTGGCGCTTTGGGATCACCAGCGAATGCAGCTCGGTCACAGGGAACCTGTCGATAACGGCATAGGCGAGCTCGTTCTCAGTGATCAGGCGATCCTCCGGATAGCCGTCCTGGATATCGCAGAACTTGCAACCTGCTTCGCGTCTTGCAGTAGTCGCTTGGCGCGGCGTATCGAGCGCGTTGTGTGGCATCCTGTTGCTATCTTCTTGAAGCGAAGGGATTGGCGCAGTTCAGGAAGGGAGGATTTCCGATCGCCCGTTCAACGGCAGGCGCTAGGCGCCGCGCCCGGTACCATCGGTAATCGGTCTCAACAATCGGCCAATGCCAGCCGCGGTGCCCGTGGTTTCGGCAATCTTCTCAGTAAAACGCAAGCCGACCTGGTCGCCTCTGACCCACATCACCTGGGCACGCCGCAACTCGCCAAACCTGCCGATCCGCACGTTTACGAAAGACTTGGTTTCCAGAGGCTCGCCACAGCGGCAACGAACCCCGGCAAGCGAAAGATCCATGATCAGGCAATCGCGGACCTGGCCGGAATCGCTGATCAGCTTGCCACCCAGAATCGTCCGGCGGCGTACATCGGCTCGCAGATCCTTGACTTGTTGGTCCGCCAACTCACGCTCCTTTCGCGTGGCGATCACCTGCCTACGATACCACGCCTTGCCGCGATCGGCGCGCGTGGCCAAAAATGGGGTGGCTGATGGGATTTGAACCCACGACCCCTAGATCCACAATCTAGTGCTCTAACCAACTGAGCTACAG
>CAZCVU010000502.1:0-2387 GCA_964501745.1 uncultured Flavobacteriales bacterium
TAGCTGGAAACCGCAGATCGCGATCGGTACTTCGGTGCTAATTCCAGAAGATTATGTGGCCGACCTCACGGTACGGCTCGGTCTCTACCGAAGAGCGTCGCTGCTCGAAGATCGGGCGGCAATTGATGCATTTGCTGCCGAGCTTATCGACCGCTTCGGTGCATTGCCCGAGGAGGTAGAAAACCTGCTGCAAGTGATTGCCATAAAACAGCTATGCCAACACGCCGGCGTCGAAAAGATCGACGCCGGGCCGAAGGGTGCTGTCGTGTCTTTTCGCAACAACCAATTCTCCAATCCGGAAGGACTGGTGCATTTTATCGAAGCACGGTCGGAGTCGATCAAGATCCGGCCGGAGCAGAAGCTGGTCTATATGACCTCTTGGGAAAGCGTCGATCAGCGCGTGAGCGGTGTGCGCCGCTTCATAGGCCAACTCGTCGAACTGGTAGATGATTTAGATTCCTAGGCTAGTGAGCTGATAGGCGCCGATACTACGTAACGGGTTCGGTTTCCAGACTCACTTCGCGGGCCATATCGAACAACGGCAAAAAAGCTTCCGGCTCCTGCGCCCCTGCCACGGCGTACTTCCCTGCGACGATAAAGCAGGGCACGCCCTGAATTCCGAGGCGGCGGCTCTGAAGGTCTTCCTCGTGCACTTCCGAGAGGTCATCACCTCCGGCAAGGTGGGCGGCTGCGTCCTTCTGATCGAGACCTACAGACTTGGCGATAGTCGATAGAATCTCGCGATTACCTATGTCCTGGCCGTCGAGAAAATAGGCCTGGAACAAAGCTTCCACCATGGCATCCTCAGCACCCGACCTGCCTGCAAATCGGGTCAGACGGTGAGCGTCTATCGTATTGGGCGTCGTCTGAATCTCCTCGAAGGCAAATTCAATTCCCTCGCTTTCGCCTACCGCACGAATCGTCTCGTACATCGGCGGATTGGGCGAGCCGAACTTTGCCTGCAGATATTCACTGTGCGGCATGCCGCCTGGCGGCATCGTTGGGTTCAGTTGGAAGGTACGCCAGCGTATCGACGCCCGCACATCAGGCCGTTCGGCAAGCGCTCGCTCCAGCCGCCGCTTGCCGATGAAGCACCATGGGCAAACCGGATCGGAGAATACTTCAATGTCCATGGGCTTCATCATAACCCGCTCGGGCGCGTCGGCAAAAGCATCGAAGAAGGGGCCGACGTTTCAGAAACGCCGGCCCCTAAGGGTTAGTTTTGGGAAATGCCTACGACTTCGAGATATGCGTCGCGATCGCATCCATCAAAGGTGGTGACAGGCAATCATAGGGTGGCAGGCCAAGTTCCGTCAGCCGCCCTCTGACCTCGCCCATCTGCTCGGGATCGGCGCCCGTTTCGATGATCGAAGACACAAATGCCGCAAATTCCGGTGCCGACCAGCCCTCGTCCTTGGACAGTTCGGTATGAACGAAGTCCAGGCCGTAGAATGGATGGCCGGTATCCTCGATACGGCCATACATGTGGACTCCGCAATCCGTGCAGGCATGGCGTTGAATCGCTGCCGACGCATCGATGACTTTCAGCTTATCTGCGTTCGCGGTGACGCTCAGATTGTCCCGCGATACAACGGCTACCTGTGAAAACAATGCACCGCTCGGCTTCCAGCATTTCGAGCAACCACAAACGTGATTGTGCGCGGTATTGGCCGTTATCGTGACTTCAACGGGGTTTTCAGCACAATTGCAGCTGAGCTTTCCGCCGCCGAAATCCGCTGACCCAGCTCTAACGCCGCTATCTACCGCCGGGTGGATATTTACCATGATGATCGTCCTCCCTATTTGATTTTCTTATTTGCTTTTGATTGACATTCCTAAATGGAGGAATGTGGAAGTAATAGTGCTCCTAAGGAGGGTGGCGCTCAACCTAATTCTGGCACGCGCCATCGAGTTACCTGCGCAAGCGCGATGATCTTCCGAAGGTATCGCGCCATGAATGAGTTTTAGGCGCTTGACCCCGATCGTTCATGCGGTCGACGATAGGATGCGTTGCGCATGCATGGAATTGGGTAGGAGGCGAAGCACCGCATGAATAACAGTCGGCTCGAAGGCCAGAATGCCATTGTCACCGGTGCTTCCTCGGGCTTGGGTCGCCAGTTCGCGCTGACCTTGGCGAGGGCCGGCGCAAAGGTGGCTGTGGCGGCGCGGCGTACCGACCGGCTCGCAAAACTAGCCGATGAGATTGCGGCATTCGACGGCCACGCGTTGCCGGTTCTACTCGACGTTACCGACGAGACGTCGATCAAGGCCGCGATAGCCTGCGCCGAGGAAGAATTGGGGGCGATTACTATTCTCGTGAACAATGCCGGCATCGCGATCACAAATCGGGCGCTTGAGCATGAAGCGGCGGACTGGGACGCAGTCAT
>CAZCVU010000503.1:0-2379 GCA_964501745.1 uncultured Flavobacteriales bacterium
TGGGTGTTGATGGTTCGCAGGATCGGTCTCCAGTCTGGACGTGGAAAACCAGAGATCCGACCGTGCAAACAGTGTCAGAGTAGATCGTCCTTGATCGGCCGCTTGCGGTAGAGTAAGGATGTGGCGCGGTGGTCTAAGGTTCGGCCTATCTGTTACCGCCCCTTTCGTCTGGCGGTGCCTCAATAGCCGGACCATCACTCCGTTTCCACACCCTCCTCATCAAACCGGACATGCGGAGCTACCGCATCCGGCTTTCGGACAAGACCTCACGCCTTCACCCACGGCTCGCCGCGCCCCAGTTGGGTCAGGCGCACGAGCCCAAAGTGCCCGTACAGGTGCGAGAGAGGATACGTCCCGCCCTTGCGTCGCCTGACCTTGTACTTGTGGCGCAGCCACCGGCGCAGCCGCGGAGCGGTGTAGTTGTCCAGCGCCCGGTAGGCCCGGCGGGTCGTCCCTACCCGAGAGTAGTTCGCCCAGCCGCGCAGGGCGCGGTTCAACTGCTCGACCAACTCCGTGGTCTCCAGCCACGTCCTCGAAGTCGCCGTCATCGCATGGATCTTGCGAACCATGCGCTGAATGCTCTTCTTCGACGGACGCATCCCGAGGCGGGCCTGGCCCGTTCTCGGGGAGTACATCCGCCCAAACGTGTAACCCAGAAAGTCGAACTCCTCTTCCGGAACCGTGCAGATCCGTGTCTTTTCCTCGTTGACCGTGAGCTTCAGCTTCCCCATGATCGCGTGCAGCGACCGCAAGGCGGCTTCCGCCTTGCCGCGCCGACACAAGATCACCAGGTCATCGGCATAGATCACCAGACAACTGCCCAGGCGTCGATCCAGCCCGAACTTCTTCCATGCCAACACAAACCGGCGCATATAGAGATTCGCCAGCAGCGGTGAGATGGGGGAGCCCTGCGGGATGCCGCGTCGGCTGCCCTTGGCCTCGGTCGTCCGTCTCTTCCGTCCTCTGTGGTCGGTTTCTTCGACGGCACATTCCAGCCATTGCTTAATCAGGCGCAGCACGCGCCGATCTACGATCCGGCGTGCCAGCGACTGCATTAGCTCGGCATGAGGAAGGCTGCCAAAGTAATCCGAGAGGTCGGCGTCTACGACGTCCCCGTGGCCGCGGAACAGCCGCTCTTCCACCTCCACCACCGCCTGCTGTGCATTGCGCTGCGGGCGGTAGGCGTATAGTTCTGGCGGAAGATCGGCTTCGAAGATCGGTTCCAGCACCAGCATCGCTGCTGTCATGCAGACCCGATCCCGCAGGGTCGAGATGCCCAAGGGCCGTTGTTGGCCATTGGCTTTCGGAATCCACACTCGTCTGATAGGGTCCGGTCGATACCTCTCCTCTCTGAGCGCTTGCGCCAGTTCACCCAGCCACCGCTTCACCCCGTACGTCTCGACATCCGCGAACTCCTGCCCATCTACGCCCGGTGCGCCCCGATTGGAGCGGCACTGGGCATAGGCAGCGGCAAGAATATCCTCGCGGTAGATCTTGTCGTACAGGGCATAGAAGCGATAGCTCGGCTCAGCCTTCGCTTTCGCGTGTAATGCCTTCTGTAGTTTCTGAACGCTTTTCGGAGTTGATAGGTTGCCCAATCTCCTGGTCCCTCACTACGTCCTGCATTCGTCTTGAACTAAGGCCCCTTCCCTCCACCGGCATTACCCGGCTTCCTCAGTAGTACGGGCCTCTCCGCCACCCCCAGGCGCCCGGCCTGTCCCTCACGGGCCTCCGGTTGGCCCTCCCGGACCACGCCTCGGGGCTTCCCGTGTTGCGTGCGCTTTCCCTGGTGTACATGCTGTCGCCACTACCCCGGCGCAGCGACTGGGTGCCCACTTCGCTCACTTCCCCAGCCGTATCAGCCTTCCCCGGTATAGGGGCCGGGTCGGCCTGCGCATCGTCCTTTTCGAGGCCTGCTCGGCGTTCACTCACGTTACGGCCTGCACACTCGCGCAGTCACCAATTCGTGACTCGCTTCACCAGAGGCTTCAACCATTTCGTTACCTCCATAGTTGCTCCGGTTGCTTCCGGCTGGAGCGGTTGCCGGGTGGGGCTTGCACCCACTGGGAAGGCGCCGCCTTACCACGGCGCACCCCAAGAGCAGACACTCCGTCCAGGCCGCACGTGACCAGCTTCGTAGCGAACGACATTCGGCGTTTCAGCGAAAAGGGCAAATTGGATTCCGGCTATCCTTCCGATTTGGCTATGCCATCCTTTGAGATTGCTTCTCCAGACCCAAAGATCTAGTATTTACAAAGCACCTCGCAATGTGGAGACCCCGCTGATCGGCGAAACCTTCTCCCACTACCGCATCCTGGAGAAGATCGGTGAAGGCGGCATGGGTGTGGTCTATCGGGCCATTGATACCCGGGGTCCTGC
>CAZCVU010000504.1:0-2367 GCA_964501745.1 uncultured Flavobacteriales bacterium
ATATCGAGAATGCCGAGCTGGTTTTGGTCTGGGGCGTGAACCCGGTGACCAACTCGCCGCCTGATAAACTGACGCGCCTCAAGAAGGCGAAAGCCAACGGCGCACGCATCGTCACCATCGATTTCCGCAACAGCGAAACCGCCCGCCATTTGAACTCCGAATGGATCGGCATTCGTCCCGGCACCGATGGAGCGCTGGCCCTGGGGATGATGAACGTATTGATCGAAGAAGATCTCTACGACCATGAATTCGTCGAGACCTGGACCCAAGGCTTCGATGACCTGGCAGCCTATGTCAAAGAGTTTACGCCGCAAAAGGTCGAGACCATCACGGGCGTGCCTGCACAGACTACTCGTGAACTTGCCCGGGCCATCGCCGCGGCCAAGGGCTGCTCCATCTTCACCTATACCGGTCTCGAATATTCGAACTCCGGCGTGCAGTCGATCCGCGCCGTCTGGACCCTGCAGGTGCTGTGCGGCCATATCGATCTTCCTGGCGGCAAACTCTTTCGAATGCGCGACCGGCCACATGCCACACGTATCGAGACGCCAGCACCGACAAATGCGGCGACAGCGATCGGTGCCGAGCAATTTCCCATCTATCATGCAATCCGAAATGAGGCGCATGCGATGGCCCTTCCGCGGGCAATTCTGGAAGGTGATCCCTATCCGGTCCGGGCCATGATCGTCAGTGGTGCTTCACTGATAACCTGCATGCCCGACCCCGAACTCTGGCGGCGCACGTTGGCGGCTCTCGACTTTTTTGCCGTCATCAATCGTTACCCGACAACCGATGCGCTGTATGCAGATCTCGTGCTGCCGGCAACCACCTTCTTCGAGATCCAGTCCTATGTCTGTTATGAAGGCCACATCCAGCTTCGCGAACGCATTATTGAGCCGCTCGGCGAGGCACGTAACGACTATCTGATCTACGCTGAGCTGGCTCAGCGCCTCGGCTACGGGCACCTGTGGCCGCAAACCGAGGACGCGCTTGTCGAGCACGCCCTGCAGGGTACGGGCGTCACCATCGACGACCTCAGGGCTCACCCCGAGGGCGTTCCCCTAAAGATGCCGAAGATGCGCTATCGCAAATACGAAACGGGGGACTTGCGCGCGGATGGCAAGCCGGGGTTTGAGACGCCATCGGGCAAATGCGAAATCTCCTCCGAGTTGCTTCGTAGGCATGGCTACGATCCGCTGCCGGTCTACACGGAACCGCTGGAAGGGCCGATCGCCGCCCCGGAGCTGGCCGAACGCTATCCTTTGGTGCTCAACACCGGCACCCGGATCCAGTCAACCTTCCGCACCCAGCACATCAGCATTCCCTCGCTTAGGGAAAAGCAACCACGCCCACTTGTCCACATGCACGCGCGTGATGCCAAGGCGCGCAATATCGCTGACGGCGATCCGGTCGAGGTGATATCGCCACGTGGGCGGGTACCATTTTGGGCGTGCGTCGGCGAAGACATCGTTGAAGGCAGCGTCGACGTAAACATGGGTGGTGGCGGCCCCATCGGACCCGAAGCCTGGCGCAACGCCAACGTCAACGAACTCACCGACATGACGAACCTGGACCCGATATCCGGCTTCCCGGTCTACAAGGCGCTGCTTTGCGAGATAGAAAAGCGTGAGGTTCGGGCTTAGACGATTTCCGCGTCGATCAAGATGGCGGCGAGCAGCGCGGGCTCGCTTCCCTTGTTGATCCAGGCATGGTTTGTGTCCCGCTGCACTACCACGTCGAAGGGCTCCAAGTCCCGCTCCTCCTCGTCTAGCAACAAAGTCACCTCACCCTTCAACAGGATGATGTAATCGACGGTCTGGGTTCTGTGCATGCGGGGATGGCGCGACGTGTCGACGCGGGCGTCGGCAGCACCCATAGCAGCGAATCGGATGGCGGCCTCTTCTTCCTGTTGTGCGGTAGTCGTTGCCGGGTCATGCGGGTCGATGGTGAAGAACAGGAACTTCGAGCCCCCCGCAAGCGGAAGTAGGGTGAATGCTCCGGAGACCGCGTCTCTGTCGTCCCGTGGGTCCAGCGCCTTGCCCTCAGTCTGCCAAAGTTGCGCAGTACCCACCGAGCTCGGATCCAGTCGGTTGCCCGGTGGACCGTCGATCACGACAACGGACTTGCCATCCGCGTTCAAGCCGGTGACCACCCGGCGCAGATTGTCTAGCATGGCGGTTTCCCCCTTTTTCGCGATACGGTAACGGAGCAGCAGAGAGTAGCCAACACGCGATACCCAAGTACAGCCGCTCTTAACGTCTGGAAATGGCTAGTAGCGGACGTTTCAGGGGCAACGCTCAAGAGTCTGCTTATAGCCATGTGTGGACGGCTCCCTGTTGGCAAGGGTTTTTTCGACGGTGATGCAAC
>CAZCVU010000505.1:0-2362 GCA_964501745.1 uncultured Flavobacteriales bacterium
GACGGAGACTTCACGACTCGACAGTGCAAGGTTCGTGGATGCAGATTTACGCGGCCATTGTGATTCCTGGCAGCCGTTCGGGCTCGGCGTGATCGGTTATGAATTTCGTGAGTTCCGTGTCCTCAGGTGAATTCAGCAAATATTCCGGTAAGGTATTTCTCAGGGCTTGAGCGACAACCATCTCGGAAGGCACGAGATCGGGCTTCATGGTGCGCAGCCATCCATTGAAGGACTTCCAGACGGCCTCCTTGTAGTTGATAGCCAGATGCAAAATGAGTCCCTGTACGATGCATCCGAGCTGAATGTATCGGTGGTAGGCGTCCATTTTTCTGGCGACAGCATCACGATAGTTGGAATCCCTGTTGGCGAGGCGTTGGTTGCCAGAGTGACGCTTGATTGGAGTCATGGGCATCATCCAGAAGTGGTACGCGTACGCACCGAGCGTGTGCAGTGCGTGCTTGAAGGAGACTTCGATTTTGAAACGCAGTCCGTAGATCTTGATGACGTTGAGAGGGTCCATTTCGAGGTCGGTACACAGCAACACGATTCGACCGCGTGTTGGATGCTTGACGAGCACGAAGCGCACGATTTTGCCGACGGGCTTCCAAAGCAAATCGACGTGCCGATAAAGGATGGTGACGTCCTTCTCGCCATACACGGGACTGGGCGCTTCGGTGAACGACTGGCCCGCGTGGAAGAGATTGGCGACCTTGACCTTTTCGCCATACTTCTTGGGTCTGCCTCTTGTACGTTTGCGCTCGTTAGGTGGCTCTCTATAGGCGACGGCATTGCTTCGAACGCGGGTGACCAGTTGGCACCCATTGGCGAGGAGCGGATCAATGACCGTACGGCTTGCATAATACGCGTCAGCGACCAGCAGAGCCGGCACGTCGGCGCCGTGAACGACCTCGATGAACATGTCCACGAGCTTGTCCAATAGGGATTTTTCGTCGCTCTTGCGACCCCAACGGAGCCCTTCTGAGATGCGAGACATCAAGGGTACAGCAAAGACCTGCCCTGTTGGTGCTGCGACGAGCATCGATACGACCTGGATGGAGTGCCCCATGATGAACTCCGCCTTGGAGTTGTCGCCGGATTCTTGATGGAGACATTTCACCGCCGGCATCTTCTTTCCTTCCTTGGCAACCTTCAGCCCGTCCGCCGCGAATATGACGTACCCCCCTTCGCGCACGGGGTTGAATAGCTTCATGGCGAGAACGATCCATGCCTTGGTCAAGGCGCCAAGCATCAGCGCACGAGTGTGGAATAGATTTAGGAGCAGGTGATAGCACCTCTCCCCCAAGAACGAAGCGCGCACGAAACTCGTGACCCCCAGTAGGTCAGAACGAGCCGCCCACGCGACCAGGATGACCGACATCCACAAGAACGTTCTTTTGCGAGTGCAGGCACCTCGCAGTTGTCCAACGCACGCAACGAATTCGATCCATAGCTTCACAATGACTCTCCCCGCGGAAACACGGTAGCCGGCGCCGGCTAGCGGCCTAAGGTAGCCACGGAGACTTGAATGGAAAGGGGTCGAGTGGAGAAAACCGGAAATATCTCGAAGAAACTTCAACGCCGACGCGCGTGGCGCTATCGTCCCGACCGATGAACAGAAGCGTTGAGAAACTGGAAGAGAAGATCGCGGCGACAAAGAACGCGCTGACAGAACTCGGAGACATGCGGCCCGGGTCGCTCAGCGAGCAATACAACGTTTGCGGTACCGCCAACTGCCGCTGCAAGGATCCGGTCAACCCCAAGAAACATGGCCCGTACTTCCAGTTGAGCTACGTGCACAACGGTAAGAGTACTTCTGAATTCGTGAAGAAAGCCCGGGTCGCTGCCGTAAAGGCTGAGGTCAAGAACTACGCAAAGTTCAAGAAACTCATCGACGAATGGGTAGACCTTTCAGTCCAATTGGCCAAGGCCCGAAACCAGGCGGCGGCTCGCAAGTGACGAGCGTGATCTCTTTCGGCGTGCGCAACGTTGCCTAGAGATCGCTGAGCGTCATCGCGATCGGCTCTAGAGGGATCACGTGACCCGGGGGTCAACACTATGCTGCCAGTCGCAACTTGGGAGTCGTCGCCAAGGAAGCCATCATCCCATGGGGCTCCGGATTTTTTCGCGGCCTCATCCAAGGCACTGTCAGCTCGACACGTCGATGCCGGGCCGCGAAAGAAATCCGGAGCCCATCCAGTCGGGTCCAGCACTCACGTCTTCAGGTTGAACTCATGACTGAGCGCGCTCTCGAACAGACCAAACGCCCGGAGAACCTTGCACTGTCGAGTCTCAATGCGACGAGGGTGATAAGAGGTTCGCGGAGTGCCAGAAGGACGGGAGCCTAAACCCCAATCTCATGGAT
>CAZCVU010000506.1:0-2361 GCA_964501745.1 uncultured Flavobacteriales bacterium
CATCTATGCTTGTCGACCAGCACGATGCCGTCGGCCCGCTTGAACGAGGCGCCGGTCGGGCAGACGTCGACGCAGGGTGGATTGGCACAATGCTGGCACATCACCGGCACCGATTTCGACGTCCCCGAATTCCTATTCTTTACCGTTACCGTGCGAATCCATTGGACATCCGTCGCCGATCCGTCCTCCGCCGCCCAGCCGTGTTCATCCTGGCAGCCGGTAACACAGGCGTTGCAGCCGTCCGGACAATTCCTGACATCGATCAGAAGGCCCCAACGCACCTTGCTCGAAGCCGCTTCTCCAGCCGTCCGGGCCGCAGACGGCGCAGGCGCCATCAGGACAACGCCAGGCGCCAGCGTCAGCGTGGTGAGCGCGGCCGCGCCCGCCAACATACGGCGGCGGGCCAGATCGGCATCGTCTGCCGTCTCCTGGTCCTGACATCGATCGTTATCGTGATTAGAAATTGTGGGCGCTCCTCTCACTCAGATAACGCGCGACTTCCGCTACCAGCGCGGTTGGCTCCAGACTCCCGCCGAGGCCCGAGAAAGCCATGGCCGGCTTTCGGCGGCTATCCGGCGACCGGAATGTGGTCTTGGATTCCGCTTCGTTGCTGTGGCATTCGAAACAATCGATGCTGACCGCAGCGTAACTGTGACATTCGCTGCAGAAGGCTCGGACGGTCCGCGCGCCGCTGGCGGCCGTGTCTGGAACCGCATGGCATTCGACGCATCCCCGCAGGCTGTATTTGTTGCCGCGAATACCGCTTCGCACGGTTTCGTCGCGCTGATGCCGCAGGAAGTTCATGTGCTCACGCCGCATGACGTCGACGGGCTCGACGCATTGATCGCCGATGTGGGCCTTGGCGGGATTTGGCAGAGGCACGCTGGATTCCCCTGCCAGCGCGGGCGGCGAAACCACTAGCAGGGCCAGGAGGACGACCACAACGCCGGCAAATCCAGTTCTAAACGTATTTATCAAGTCCCCACCTCTTGGTGCATGACGGCACCTATTACTCTTTTGTCCCTAATTGGATCGCCTCGCTGACTAGCTGGTGAACGCCGACGATCATATCCATGGGTAGACCGTAGAACGGCATCACCTTGGCAAACTGGCTCTTACAAATCGCGCAAATTGCAGCCAGGTGAGTGACGCCGTGCTCTTCCACGACATCCCTTAGCGCCTCCATGCGAGGCAGGGCGCCCTTGACCCTGAGCTCGAGCAGATCGTCGGTCAACAGGCCGCCACCGCCGCCGCAGCAGAAGGTCTTGTCGCCGATCGTTTCGGGATCCATGTCGACATACTTGTTGACGCTGGCTCTGAGAATGGCACGTGGAATTTCGAACTGGCCGCCCTCGAAGCCGCCCATGCCAGAACCGCGCGCGACGTTACAGGAATCATGAAAGGTGACGACTTTGTCGTCGTTGGCCGAGGGGTCCATATTGAGCGCGCCGCGATTCAGCAGGTCGTAGGTGAGCTCGCAGATATGCTCCGGCACCGGATAGTTCGGGTCGAGGAATTCCCAGGGGCCAGCCAGCGTGTTGAGAAAGCTGTAGGCAACCCGCCAAGCATGGCCGCACTCGCCGAACACCACACGCTTGACGCCGAGGTCCTGGGCCGCCTTGCGGATGCGCGCTGAGATCTTCTCCATCTGCTCGTAGGAGCCGATAAAGATACCGAAGTTTGCGGCCTCGGTGCCATAGGTGCTTATGGTCCAGTTGATGCCGGCCTGATGAAATACCTTGGCATAGCCAATCAGGCTATCGACATGCGGGTCGGCGAAAAAATCCGCCGACGGCGTGACCAGCAGGACGTCTGCGCCCTCTTGATCGACGGGTATGCGAACCTGGACACCGGTTTCCTCCTCGATGTCCTCCTCCAGGCCTTCCAAGGTATCGAGCAGAGCTGGCTTTGGCAGGCCGAGATTGGTGCCCATGGTATGAACCTTGCCGATGATCTCATTGGCGTATTTCTGGCCCCGGCCGACGTGATCCATAATCTCGCGGGCGGCCATGGTGACCTCCGCCGTGTCGATCCCGTAAGGGCAAAACACCGAACAGCGCCGGCATTCGGAGCATTGGTGGAAATACTTATACCAATCGTCGAGCACCTCCTCGGTCAGGTCCTTGGCGCCGACCAGCCACGGCACCAGCTTGCCGGCAAGCGTGAAGTAGCGCCGGTAAACCTGGCGGAACAGATCCTGACGCGCCACCGGCATGTTCTTCGGATCCTTGGTGCCCAGGAAATAATGACACTTGTCGGTGCAGGCGCCACACTTGACGCAGGAATCCATGAACACCGACAGCCCCCGGTACTTCCCGAGCAGCTCGCCCATCTTGTCGATAGCCTTGTCCTGCCAGTCAT
>CAZCVU010000507.1:0-2352 GCA_964501745.1 uncultured Flavobacteriales bacterium
ATAGATGCCGACGCATTAGCGGCAAGGAAATTCGAAATTGACATAGCCGGCGAACTGGTCCCCGCTCGGCTTTCTCTGCAACCATTCTACGACCCGAAAGGAGAACGGTTGCGAAGTTAGCTGGCACGTGCCGCAAGTTAATTTCGTGCATTTGCAGGCGCATGATATCTTTGTATTCTTGTCGCCTGGGACAGTGAAAGCGTGGAGCTGAAACATGGCTACCCAAGCGAAATTCGTGGATTTTGACGATGCCGGGGATATCGATCCCGGAACATTTAGCGTCATCATGGGCATGTATGAAAATATTGGCCGCGAAATGATGATTACGCTGGAGCGCTCGGCCTGGACCTCCATCATCAATCTATGCCGCGATTTCTCGGTTGGGATCGCCGACGGCGATTGCAATCTGGTGGGCGTGCCCGACACGGCATTGCCCTGTCAGGCGATGACGCTGCAGCGAATCATGCGGAGCACCGCCGATTTCTTTGAGGATGAAATCTACGACGGCGATGTTCTCATGTGCAACCTAGCCTATCTCGGTAACACGCATATGGGTGAGCCGCTGCTGGCCAGCCCGGTGTTTCATGACGGCGAAATAGTGTTTTGGTCGATGGCTCGTGGCCATCTTGCCGACATGGGGACTCCGGCCTATGTGCCGACCTATCCCTATGCCAAGGACCTCTATAGCGAAGGCCTAAAGATTCCGCCGATCAAATTGTTCGAAAAGGGCAAGCTTCGCAAAGATGTCCTCGAACTCTATCTCGGCAATCTCCGCGCGCGCTCCAGCAGCTACGGCGACCTCATGGCTCATGTGGCGTGTACCTGGCGCGGCAAGGAGCAGCTTCTATCACTCCTCGAGACCTATGGTGGCGAGACCGTCCGCAAATATACCAACGCCCTTTTGGATTACACCTCGCGGATGGTCGGCGCCGATATCCGACGCATGAAGCCGGGCGTTTATTACGGCGAGGACTGGATGGACAGCAATGGGTATGGCACCAAAAACATACCCGTCCGGGTTAAGCTCACTGTTGAGGACGATATGTGGACGGTCGATCTCTCCGATTGTCCGGCACAAATGATCGGCACCCTCAATGCCTCGTTGCATGGCACAACCGAGTCCGCTGTCGTCGGAACGCTTGGCTTTTGCGTCGATCCCAGTATTCCCAAAAACGAAGGCTTCCACCGCCATATCAACCTCATCTGTCCCGAGGGCACGATCTGTAGTGCAACATCGCCTTTCTCGACACAGCATTCGACGACGGGAGCCGGCGAGGTGGTCTACCGCGCCTTGCTTCGTGCCGCCTCGGGCGCGGTGCCGGAGATGGCGGCCGCGGGCAGCACCCTCATCCAATGGAGCACCTATATCGGCATCGACGAGCGCGAAGATGCGAACAAACTCTGGGCTTACGCCAACTTCAATGAAAGCGGCGGCGGCGGCGCGGCGAAAGGCGTTGATGGCCATCCCGGCATGCTTGAAATGGGGGTCGCCGGTGCGATGACCTTCATGAGCACCGAAATGGAAGAATGGCTGCACCCCATCGTGGTTCAGCAGCAAGAGGTTTACATGGATGCGCAGGGCGCTGGCACTTGGCGTGGCGCCGCCGGTGTGATTACCCGGGTCAAAGGTCACGGCTCGAGCGAATTGGACGTCTATACGGCCTGCTGGGGCCACGAAAATCTGAGCCACGGTACCGTCGGTGGCGGACCAGGCGTCGGTGGTACAGTCTATACGCTCGACCCGGAAAAGCCGGAAATACGTCACTTTTATTCAGGTCTCGGAAAGTTTCAGCTGCAAAAGGGTTGGGAATATGTCGTCATCTCGAGCGGCGGCGGCGGGTATGGCGATCCGTACGAGCGTGACAAGGAAGCGGTGGCGGTCGATGTGCGCGACGAGATCGTGAGCCCGGAGGCGGCTGAGAAATCATACGGCGTCGTCCTCGATCCGATTACGTTTCAGATCGATGACGTGGCGACGGCCGAGTTGCGCCGGGCGTTAACGAGCGAGCGGGGTCCAGCTCCGCTTAATTCGCCGATGGAACCGGGAACCTCCAATCTACGCAAAAGTCTCATGACCGAGAGAGACACTTTCACGGATCTCGATCGTGATCCCCGCGTCGATTCTTCACATGATCTCTACGGACAGTAACAACCTGACCGCATTCTCACATCTGGAATTAGAGGCGAAGCGAGACGATGGGATATGTCGCCGGCGTCGATATTGGTGGAACGCACACGGATTGCGTGGCGTCGGATGGTCAAGGTGTCCAGGTCGCGAAAGTGCCGACGACGGCCGATCCGACTGATGGGCTGCTTCAAGGCATTGCGATACTTGCCGAAAAATTCTCCACC
>CAZCVU010000508.1:0-1203 GCA_964501745.1 uncultured Flavobacteriales bacterium
CCCCTGACGCTGTCCTTGTCCCAGAGAAAGTAGGTGACTTCCCCGTCCGAGGAAGTGCGCGCAACGCGCTTGCCGCCAACAAAGAGGTAGCTACGCGTAGGTACCACAAGCCGCCCCGAGGTAAACGTCCCGGCGCGAGGCTACGCTCCCTTAGCCGCTCCACGTGGCGAAACCGGGATGAACCTCCGGTCAATCAACGCGGCACGTCGCAACGTGGCCTGTGACCCCACCTCACCTACCCGCACGCACGCAATCTGGCGCAAACAGACGCACCTGGGCACCGACGGCCACGGCGCGACCGGCAACGAGTTCGCTACTCGCGGAACATCCCGAGCTGCGACGACTGCTCTGCAAAGTGGCGACGGACCACCTTGCTCGCGAAGTAGGGAGGTCCTCGCGACGGCGCTTTGCCCTGCACCTCAGTCGGCTCGCCGAGACGGGTGAGCAAACGGTGCAGGCTCTTCGGACTGGTCAAGAAAGACTTCAGCTTCATACGGCCATTGCACCGTGAGCAGCGCAAATCGATATCAAAGCTTCTCTTCAGAAGCTCGGCCCACGGCCGCCATCCTGAGCGGCGCGGCTGCTTAGCCTGAAGTTTGGCGTCCCCGAGTTGCTCGTCGGAATCGCCGTCGGAGGCGACGGGAAACGGGGGAATCACCAAAGGGCGCCAGTGAGCCGCCGGCGCGAGCACTCCACCGTAGCGCACCGTATTGAAGCCAGGGGCCGGTACCGAAGCAGCGAGGCGACTCAATAACGAGAGCGGATCGAGATCGATGGCGAAGGTGCCGTCATTGAATGGACGCTTGAGAGTGATCCGAACGAGCCCTCCATCGCGCAACGCAAGCCGGTCCTGCGCAAGAGGGGGGCGGAGCACGTAGCGGACCAAAGCCTGCTTTCCGTCTGGGTCATCGCGACGAGCGACGGTGGCTGCATGCAAAGAGAAACCCGAGTCGGTCGTGCAGAGCGGTCCAGTGATCGATGGCCCGACGGTGGGGGCAAGACGCACCGGGGCACGCTCCCTGCGCTCGGGACCGGCGGGCGGCAAGCCACTGACCGCTGCGGCGGTGAGCTGAGCGAGCGCCTGATCGGAGTCGGGCACGCGCGGCTCTGGGCAGCCTAGAGGCGCCATCTGCCCCCTACGCCCGGGAGAGCGCGTGAGCCTCGGTGAGCAGCCTATCGAGGGCTGGGCGAGCATCGCGAAAG
>CAZCVU010000508.1:1213-2349 GCA_964501745.1 uncultured Flavobacteriales bacterium
TAAGACGCGAACTCGAGATGATCGCCCGTGGTTTCGATAACACCGCGGCGCGTGAGCAGACGCAGCACTCGGCTACGAATCGTCGTGAGCGCCTCGGCCACGTCGATGGAAGCGAGCTCGGGTAGCTGAATGAAGCGCGGGGGGGCGTCCGGCTGCTCGGCGAAGACCCCATCGAGCGCGATGACGTGCAAGTGGGGATTCAGTCGAAGGTCGGAGCTCGTCCGCTGCACCACCGTCACGGTGCCGCTCTGCAGCTTGCGACGACGCTTCGCGGCGTCGCCCTGACGTGTTTCTTGGCCTACACCTCGGTCGCGCAACGCCCGCTCGTAGAAGTCGAGCAGCGCGGCGTTGACGACGCCACAGACTTCGCTCAGCAGCTTCGCGTTAAAACCGAGCCGCGCTCGGAGCTCGAATGGAAACGTCAGTACCCACTGGCGCAAAGGCACGTCCGGCGGCAGCACGTGGTCGACCACGTTGGCTGCCGTCTGGGCCATACGGCGGCCCATGCAAGACGGGCAGAACGCTCTGCCCTTGCAGGAAAGAGCGATCACCTTCGTCGCGGGGCACTTCTCGCAGACCAACAGGGCCGCGCCCCGACACAGCACCCCGCAGTCGAGGAAGTCATCGAACTCGCCTCTGACAAATTCCGGTAGCGGCGCTGACGCGAAGCCTTCCTCTACGGCGGCGTAGAACGTCTCGATGTTGTCGCGCACGACTTGGTAGAGCGTGGTGCGCTCAGGCTTGCGGCGTTGGTACGTGTGCCTTGCGTGCCGAGTGGCGAGCGCGACAGCACCCGACGATGCGGCTCCCGTCGTTGGCGCTGTGATGCAAGGTGAAGCGCGAAGCACAGCACCTGGCTACGCACGCTGCGCGCCAGCACGCCGGAGGCGATAAGTGCTGGAAATGGCTCGGGCTCACGCGACGCGCGGGGTGGCGGCCGCCAGTTCCGCCAGGCGATCCGCCACCCCGCGCTCCGCTCGCCGCAGCCCGCCGCCATGCACCTCAGCCGCCGGAAGCGGTAAACGAAACCATCAACCGGCCCAACGAGCCTCCGTGCGGGCAGAGCGGCGGAGGAGATCGTCGTCTTTGGGCCATTTCTTGGGCCACAGAGGGACGGTGCCCCCCAAGCAACACAA
>CAZCVU010000509.1:0-2345 GCA_964501745.1 uncultured Flavobacteriales bacterium
AAGGGCAAGATCGTGTGAGACATAAATGGCGGCGGCATCGAACTGTTCGACCACGTCCTTGATGGCGGCCAGCACCTCGATTTGCGTCGTCACGTCCAGCGCTGTTGTCGGTTCATCGAAGATGATCAGGTCCGGTCGGCACGACAGGGCCATCGCCGTCATGGCCCGCTGCAATTGCCCGCCCGAAACTTGATGCGGATAGCGGTAGCCAATTGCTTCGGGCTCAGGCAGGCGAAGCCGCTCATAGAGCTCCTTTGCGTCGGCTTCGGCCTCGGCCTGCGAGAGAACGCCGTGTTGCACGGGCGTTTCGGAATGCTGGTCGATCAGCTTATGTGCCGGATTGAACGCCGCCGCCGCGCTCTGCGCGACATAGGCGATGCGCACCCCGAGCAGGTCCCGCCGTTGCTTCTCGTCGGCGTTGATCAGATCGATACCGTCGAACTTTATGGTGCCACGGGCAATGCGGCAGCCGTCGCGGGTGAATCCCATGGCCGCAAGCCCGATCGTCGTCTTGCCGGCGCCCGACTCGCCAATTATTCCCAGCACTTCACCGCGGCGCAGCGTCACATCGACGCCGTTGACGATCTTCAACCACTCCTCGTCGGTGCGCCCCTCGATGTGCAGATCGCGTATCTCGAGAAGGATTTCGCCCTTCTTCCTGTCCTTCGTATCGCCTGATGAACTGCTCATTCCTTCAAACCACTTGATTTGTGGAGGAACCAGTCGATGATGAAGTTGACGCTGATCGTCAGCAGCGCGATCGCTGCCGCAGGAAGCAGCGGCGTGAAATCACCGAACGTGATGAGAACCGAATTTTCCCGGACCATACTGCCCCAGTCAGCGGTCGGCGGCTGGATGCCGAGGCCGAGGAAACTTAGGCCCGCAATAAACAGGAATGTGAACGTAAAGCGAATACCGAACTCGGCGACCAGCGGCGCTGTTATGTTCGGCAGGACCTCGCGCCGGATCAGCCACCAAAGATTTTCGCCACGCAGCTTCGCCACCTCGACAAATTCCATCACCTCGACGTTCGTCGCGGCCGCGCGCGTAACGCGAAACACACGCGTCGCCTCAAATAACGCAATCACGCACACTAGCACCGGGATCGCGGTGCCGAGAAAGGAGAGAACGAGAAGGATGAATATGAGCCCCGGAATGGCCATCAGGATATCATTGATGCGGGAAAATATCTGATCGGTCCAGCCGCCCAGCATGGCGGCCAGCATGCCCGTGACGCCGCCCACCAGGAACCCCAATGTCGCAGCTATAAACGCGATACCGATGGTATTGCGGGCGCCGAAGATCATCCGGCTTAGCATGTCTCGACCGATAGCGTCGGTGCCAAGCAGAAAGGCATCGCTCCAAGGTTCGTAATGGTCACCGACGATCTCGGTTTCTCCGAAGGGCGCAAGCACCGGGGCAAATACCGCGACGAAAATGTAGGCCGCTACCATCACAAACCCGAACTGGGACGGCAGCGGGGCCTGGCGGAAATTCTTCAACGCCTTCGTCATGACGCTGCCGTTGCCTGGGGTCGAAACGAGAACTTGCGTCATGACGCCGTCATTGCCTCGGGTGCAGTATCAGAGGGTTGCTGAGGATCGAAAGGATGTCAGCCAACAGGTTCAAGAGAATGTAGGTCACGGCAAAGATCATCGCCGCGGCCTGTACAACGGGAATATCCCTGGTGGTAACCGAATCGATGAGGAGTTGCCCAAGACCGGGGTAGACGAACACGACCTCTGTTATCACCACTCCAACCACTAGATAGGCAAGGTTGATGACGACAACATTGGCGATCGGTGCCAGGGCGTTAGGCAGCGCGTGTATGACGATGATGCGGGTCGGGCTGAGACCTTTGAGACGCGCCATTTCGATATAGGGGCTGGCCAGCAGGTTGATGATCGCGGCGCGCGTCATCCGCATGATGTGCGCCGTGCTTGCCAGAGACATCGTTACGGCCGGCAACAGAGTGCGAAAGGCCCGGTCGCCGAGAGTCATTTCGGGTGTGATGTTCGATATGCTGGGAAATATGCCGGCATGAATTGCCAGGAGAAGAATCAGCACGTAGCCAATGAAGTAATCCGGAAAGGACACCCAAGTCAGGTTCACGACATTGACCGTACGGTCGAACACGGTGTTGCGATAAAGTGCTGCGAGGACGCCAAGGGTCAGGCCAAGGGGCACTGCCATCGACGCGGCCATCACGGCCAGAAAGAGCGTGTTGAAGACTCGCGTCCCGATCAGCTCGGAAACCACGACGTAACTGTTCGCGAGCGAGTGTCCGAAATCGCCTTGCACGATGCCGCCCAGCCAGACGATGTAGCGCGTGTGAAATGGAAGAT
>CAZCVU010000510.1:0-2340 GCA_964501745.1 uncultured Flavobacteriales bacterium
ACATCAGTCCGTCGTCTCGATGTGTTTTTTTCTAGCGGTCACTCTTCTTCTATTACAGCCTACTCTGCATGGCTTTGCTACGGAACAAGCCCCGTCGTCAATTATTGGAGGAATTCCGTTTGAAACTGCTTTTTGGAATTGAAGTGGGGTGAGCTCTTTCTAAAATTTTATGCGTAGGAAAGTGCGATGGCATGGCAGACGTAACACCACCAGATCAGGGTGCGACCCCGCCGCAACCCGTAAACCCAGTGCAAGCGACGCCGACAATTCCCCAGGCCGAGTGGATCAAAATGCGGGTCGAGGTCAAGGTGTCAACATGGGTATCCGGCCTGACCTTCTTAATCGTCCTTTTTCTTGCCGGCCTTGTCTTTTGGACAGGGTACACCGTCTCTGCTTTCGAGGACGACCAGGAGGAAATGAAGGGCCAGCTGGCGGATATCGACACTCGGCTGGGAACCCTGGACGCCCGTATGACGACGATGGAGAAAACGCTCGAGACGCTCACCACATCGGTCACCACGTTGACGGGAACGATCAACGAAATGCGCGGAGAGATTAAGGAAGGACGAGGGCCAGGTGGGTTCGAGCCGTTGAATCACCTGGCGCAATACGACCGCTATCATTGGTCGATGGATAGCCTTTGGATCGGCCACTCGATCGACGATCCAGCCGAATGGTATCTGGTTGACCGTAAATTCCCTTCGCGCGTTTTCAGGAGCCATGACTTTGATAGCGCGAACCGCGTTTCGGCTCTGCGTCCCCCACACACCTGGGGCAATTTGGACTCAAACGACTTCTTGAAATTTGGCGCCATCCGCTTTTGCATCGCCTTGACCGCGTCATCGTAGAAGCGCAGCCGCTTCGGTATGCGTGCCAGCGACACCAACTGACACCGAAATACCCAATTCGTTTCCGATTTCTCGCAAATCTGGGGTGTCTGCATATTTCTCGTTGATAATCTTTGAGAGTTGGTCGTAACCAACGCCGATGTGTTTAGGTTTGTGTAGGGCTTCGTCCATTAAACCCCAATCAACATCCCTTTAAGGGGCGCCACAGAGGTCTTACGATCGTCTTTGATGTTTGCGCCCCAAGGGAACATATGCCCCGTGGCCTATACGCCTCGGCGCCTTGCCGCTTCTGGACTCTGCGTGACTCGCTGAGAGACTTTAGGATTACTGAGCCCTGTGAGACCCACCGGCCGACGACTCTTGACTCACCAGTGACTCGTTGAGGCCGATTAAGGGCCATTCGGGTTATAGACTTGACTGATCGCCCCTGTTGGACGCGGCATTTGGGGGGTACCCCCGGCTCGATCTGCGGACCCTATGAAGTGCGAGGCTTACGGGTTCAGAACGCGATTCTACAATCGCTCCCATCCTATCCCCTCGTGGCCGAATCTAATCACTCCAGGATGCAACAGTTCAGCCAAGATTTCCAACGATTCAGCGAGCCGCGGCCCCGGCCGGTTGAAATACTGATTGCCGTCGGCAATGTACACTCGGCCCGTCGTCACGGCTTTGAGGTCCGACCATTCTGGATGACGTATTAGCGCCGGCATGTTGCGCCGTGATTCTGTAATGTTATAGCCGCAAGGCAGGATCAGAATGACGTCCGGGTTGGTATCGCAAAGTGCTTCCAATGTCATCCAAGGCGATGAGGCGGCCGACGGCGTCCTCGTCGGAATTCAGCAGGGTCGAGGAGAAAAACGTGTCGAGGTTCTCGCTGGCGGCGAAATCGAGCAGCCAGTCGAGCGGGTGTTTTTCGGCCTTGCCGGCGAGTTCGGCAACGCTGCGGCCCTCCATCGCTCGATTGGCGGGGGACGCCACTTCGGCGACGCGGATCCGGCTCCAGTCGCCGTTGAAGACGCGGAGCCGGCTCTGGTCCTCGAGCTCGGCTTTCATCGCGGTGCGAAATGCCGGGTCGGCGTAAACCCCGGGCATGGCGTCCGCATCGGCTTCCATCACCGGGTGCCAGGCGGCGTAACTCTCCATCAGGTACGGATTGCGTAGGGTGAAATCCATCGTGATCGGGGTGCACGAGACCTGACCGTAGAGTTCGTGGCCGCGCCGATTGGCGGCGGTGACCTGTCATCGAGGTATATGAGGCGCATATAGCTGACGAGGACCACGAAGAAGCCAACATTCGCTGATGAGGTCACACCAAATCGCGCAGGCCAATGCGATTACGTGCGAGATTCGGTGGTGCCACGCCAGCCAATCAGGCCGGCAAAGATAGGAATGCCGAAACGGGTGTACGAAATGATAGGTATCGAGCGTCTGCGTTCATTTCATACCCAGGACTGGATGGTAGGAGCTTGACTTAATCCTGCCCCCGCAACCA
>CAZCVU010000511.1:0-2321 GCA_964501745.1 uncultured Flavobacteriales bacterium
CCGGGAAACATCGTCGCCGAGATCGTCAGAAATGACCGGATCGTTGGCGGAATTGATGAGAGATCCACGAAACGAGCGGTCGAGACATACCGGTCTTTTGTGACGGGTGAATTGCGGGAAACAGATGCCGCAACCGCGGAGATGGTGAAGCTGGCCGAAAACACCTACCGGGACATCAATATCGCACTGGCGAACACGCTCGCCAATATCTCCGAGTCTGTTGGAGTCAGCGTCTGGGATGTCGTGGCGATGGCGAACAAGCATCCCCGTGTGGATATTTTGACCCCTGGACCCGGTGTCGGCGGGCACTGTATCCCGGTCGATCCCTGGTTCCTGGTGTCAGCAGACGAAGAATCGTCCGGGTTGATACGGACGGCTCGGGACATTAACGATGCCCAGCCGGCCCTGATCGCGCGTATGGCATTGGAGTTGGCGGGAGACGCTACACCGCCGCGTGTGGCGATACTTGGCGCGTCGTACAAACCCGGAGTGTCGGACGCCCGCGGCAGTCCGACCGCTCATCTCATAAGAGCCCTGAGGGAGGCCGGCGCCCTCGTAACGGTCCACGATCCGCTGGTGACCACCTTCACCCCGGCGCTCACGGCCACCGTTCGCGATGCCGTGAAGGACGCAGACGTGATCGTGGTGATGGTGGGTCACCATGAGTACCGGGGCCTCGATCCCCTGGCGATAGCCCCACACGTCCATGCGCCAGTGGTGATCGATTCATGCAACGTGCTGGACAGAGACCTCTGGACCCGCGGGGGATTTGATTTCCACCGGTACGCCGAACCGAACTAAGCAAGCCCGACCGATCAATCACTGCAAATATTCGGCCGCGTTCACTCAAGGCAGAAGAAACCGGGTATCAAGTACATTCAAACTGGGATCGCGCGTTCTTCGTACATTCCAGTGTGGTGCCGACCATAATCAACAAGCCAGTTCAGGATTCGATGACCCGATACGCAGTGACAGGAGGGGCCGGTTTCATAGGTTCCAACATCGTTGGAGACCTGATCGGTCGCGGCCACGACGTTTCCGTGATCGACGACCTTTCCAGTGGTCATAAGATCAACCTTGCGCCATTTCCGGAAGTGGCATTTTTCAACGCCTCGATACTTGACGAATCGGCGTTGGAAACGGCGATCGCCGGGGCGGACACGGTGTTTCATCTTGCCGCGTCGGTCGGCAACAAACGATCCATCGATAACCCCGTGCTTGATTCCCGGATCAATGTCATCGGCACAGTGAACGTTCTTGAGGCCTGCCGGAAAGCCGGGGTTCGCAAGATCATCGTTAGTTCTTCGGCCGGCATCTTTGGCGAGCTTCACCAGCTTCCCATCGGCGAGGACCATCCGGTTGAACCCGATTCTCCGTATGGCGCGAGCAAGCTGGCTGCGGAGAAGTTGTGCCTGGCTTACTCCAAGCTTTACGACCTGGAGGCGATCGCACTTCGCTATTTCAACGTGTACGGACCAAATCAGCGGTTTGACGCATACGGCAACGTCATCCCGATTTTCGTCTTCAAGATGTTGAACGGAGAACCGATCACGATCTTTGGGGACGGCGAACAGACCCGAGATTTCGTCTCCGTCACCGATGTCGTTCAGGCCAATATCAAGGCATCGGAAGCAAAAGGCGTGAGCGGCGCCTTCAACATCGCCAGTGGCTCTCGAATCACGATCAACGATCTCGTCGCGCGCCTCAGTGAATTGGTGCCCGGCGCTCATCAGGTCGGCCACGCGCAGGAGCGCGCGGGCGACGTTCGCGACAGCCTTGCCGATATATCGGCGGCAAGAGACGCATTCGGGTTCGAGCCCTCCGTGACTATGGCCGATGGGCTGGCCGAGTACGTTGGCTGGGCGGAATCAGAGGTCAGCCTCGCATGACAAAAATACTCGTCCTCGGCGGCGCGGGAATGTTGGGTCACAAGATGTACCAGGCCCTGGCCGGCGCTTCTATTGACACATACGCGACGGTTCGACAGAGGGTGGAAGACAGCCCTGTCGCCCGTATTGGCTCATCCGAAAACGGGCATTTCATAGGTGGCGTGGATGTAGCCGAATTCGGAGCCGTCGAGAAACTCCTTTGTCAGATCAGTCCCGACGTCGTCGTCAACTGTGTTGGCGTAATCAAACAACGAGACGCTGCTCACGACTCCATCGAGTCGATAACTATCAATTCGCTTTTCCCTCACCGCCTCGCCGAGATGTGTGAACAGATCAGCGCACGCATGATTCATTTCAGTACCGACTGCGTCTTCAACGGCGAAAAAGGCGCCTACCAGGAGTCTGACCCGAGCGATGCGACTGATCTTTACG
>CAZCVU010000512.1:0-2316 GCA_964501745.1 uncultured Flavobacteriales bacterium
TGGAGATCGGCAAGAGCAACGGTGACTGGGCCCAGGTGCTGGGCGGCCTGGCGGAAGGCGATCAGGTCATCCAACACCCCAGCGACGTCCTGAAAGACGGCGCCAAGATCGTCCAGCGCGGCGGATAGGCATGGCTATCTCTTGTATTCCGCCGCGACTTTTTCCAAGGCATCGACCAAGGTATGCATCAACGTAGTTGGGTTGCCGTGATGTTCTGGCGCGCCAACTTCCCGCAGTTGTTTCAACGTTCGAGCCGCATTGATTTTCGCTTGAGGCAAACGGCCGTGCAGCAATTCAAAATGATCCCCGCGCCCCTTACTATAGTTCTCAAAGCCTTTCTTGCCTTTTAATACCGCAATCAAGTTGCCGCATGCCGATTTACGGCCTCCCTTTTCATAAGGTCTCGCATGTGCTTCGAAATGTAGCAAAAACCAAATCTCGAAGCAGGGAATGGATGTTATGGCTGCAACAACCTTACCTTTGAACTCTGGCTGCTTCTGTAAATTTTCAACCAACAACAACGCGGCGTCATAATCCTTGTGCGAGTCCCGATCAAAAACGAAGAAAACCAGATCGAAGTCAGGATCGTCCTTGAATTTACTTTCACCAAAATTCACGACACTTGTGGGAGCAGGATCCCCCTCGCCGGAAACTTCGACCTGGGCCGTCGTCATGCCCAGGCTGGCGACCAATGTCTTGAGATAGATGGGTTCGGTCTTGGCACCTTCGCAGACGATCAATACCCGACGTCTTTCCGGCACCGTCGCTTTTTGCCGCGCTATGTCTTTTTTCCTCTTGGCCTTCCGTTTTTAAAATAACTGATCGCTACGGCTAGCCATGCACATACTCTTTCAACTTCGGAACCGCGCCGTACCGCCCGTCGAGATACGCTTTCTGAAAAGACGAAATATCCCTCACTTTGTAATCGGAGAGCGGGATCAATTTTGAACTCTCAGCATCATCTTTCTCGACAAGCCAAACCTGGTCCTGATGCATGAAGCCCTTCGCCATTACAGACGTTTCGTGACTTGTAAAGATGAGTTGTGCATTGTTGGCATTAATTTTTGGATCCTGGAACATATTCACTAGAAGCCGCAATGCATGTGGATGCAGGCTGTTATGGAGTTCATCAATGACGAGGGTGAAGCCGCATTCCAAGGCAGTTAGCCAGATAGCGGCAATACTGAATACAACGCGACTACCGTCGGATTCATCTTCGAAATCCAATGGAATAAGTGTTCCATCCTGCCCTTGGTGATAGGACTTGATCTGATATTCCATTTGCCCGCCCAACAAACGAGCAACCACTCTACGCGCCGTCTCTGAAGATGAATTCGATGAAATCCCGTCGAGATCAAATTCTTTGGTCTCGATATCAAATTTCTCAATTCCAATATCAACAGCTCGAAGTAGATCAAGGATCTGGTCACTTAATCCATACTTACTGCACTGACTTGCTGTGAATTGAGGAGACAGCCGCTCTGGCGATTCGATTACATATAGAAAATTCTGAATCCAATCGAACGGATCCCTGAAGACCTCCGCTTTCAATTGAATTGCGGTGGACAAGAATAGAGCATTAGCTCGCGTAGATGTCTTCCAGAGTTCCTTTGCTCCTTTGACGTATGTTTTGCTTATCTGCCAGGCATAGGCGCTTTTATCTTCGTCATATTCCCGCTGGAATAACCTGCGGGTTCTTGCACCAGCTGCGTTTGGCTTTGTGAACAGCCATTCGCTCCAAACGCGTTCTTCATCAACTGCAAAGCCATATTGATAATATGCTCCGTCAAAAATGAACGTCGCTTCCATTTCAGTTGGCTTTCCCCGCCATGCATCGTCAAATCTAAAGGATGAAATTTCGATCTTTTCTCCTTCTTGTGAATCTTTTGCAGACGAGATTACAAACTTTTGGAAGAAATGAAGCGCCTGAACAAGGGCAGACTTACCAGCGCCATTCGGACCGAATAAACAAACCGATCGAAGAAGATCAGGCGCCAGCGAATTTCCTGACGCGAAGGAGAATCTTTCTTGCTGCCGCGCACTCGTACCAGCAGCCATCGACAAGGTTTGCCTAGCGGCAAAGGATCGGTAGTTTTGCACACCGAATGAAACCAACATAATAGGTTCTCCATACCCGTTAAGCTGGCTATATGGACATTTTTTCCAAAAAACGCAAATTAAATGACCTCTAAAGGTAATTTATACCACAGCACAATTCCTATTATTTCCATACTACCTACTGCGCGTTCAGGAAACCCAATAGGGCGTTGGTGAAGCCTTCCGCCTGTTCGATGTTCGACAGATGCGCGGCGTCAT
>CAZCVU010000513.1:0-2309 GCA_964501745.1 uncultured Flavobacteriales bacterium
CTCACGGTCAAAGAATCGACTCGTTTCCTGGGCCGCCTCAAGACGGTTCTTCAGACCTGCGAATCGATCCGCTGCCAATTGGACCGCCGCATCCTCGTAGGCCTCAAGGTTGGGTGCGATGAGGTCGTCCAGCCCCAGGGTCGAGAGCATGCTGGCGGCCGCGCGGCCGGCGAGTGAGGGACCAGGGCAGGTCAGGACCGGCAGACCAGCGGTCAGCGCGTCGAGTGCCGTTGCGTGCGCACTGTAGTAGTGCGTATCCAAGAACAAGTCTGCAAGGCGGTGCCGTGCGATATGCGCCGACCTCTCTACACGACCACGCGTAAACATCAGCCGCCGGGCGTCTACGCCAGCCAGCTTTGCGGTCGTCTGCAATGCCGTTGCCGCTTGCCCGCCGCGAAGCCAAAGAACGGCATCCGGAACGCGCAGCAGAATATTCATCCAGCGCTCAAAGATCGCGGGTTCTATCTTGTAGGGTGCGTTGAAACAGCAGAATACAGGTACTCCTTCCGGCAGGCCCTGATCGGTTCGGCTCGCGCCTGTCGACGCAGTTTCGATATCGGCGTAAGCGGGTATGTAGCAACGTGGAAGCATTACCAAGGTTTCTGCGAAGCAGGTGTCGATTCCGGGCGGTGCGGCCACCGGATCACAAATCAGATAATCCATCAACGAGCCGCCCATGGTCGCCGGATAGCCAAGCCAGGCAACTTGGATGGGAGCCGGGCGTTGGGCTACGATCTCGCTGCGGGCACCCGCGGTATGCCCCTGCAAGTTGACGAGTATGTCGATGCCATCGGTGCGGATGATGTCCGCAGCCTCTGTATGCGAGGTTTGAGCGAGGTCACGGAACTGGTCACACTCACGTTCCGCTGATTGCCGGAAGACGCTGCCGTCGTCGTGGCCGGTCGAGTAGACGTGCACCGCGACCTGCGAGCGGTCGTGAAGCGAGAGTAAGCCCTGCATGATATGGCCGACCGGATGATCGCGGAAGTCATCGGACAAGTAGCCGACGCGCAAGCTCTCCTGGGTTGACACTGCAGCCGGCTCAGGGCGCGGGTAGGCAGCCGTGCGCCGTCCAATCTCTGCCGCCCAGCTATCGGCGAGGTCGCGTTGTGAATGCGCCGGTAGCCCTAACATCAAGGATACAAATGGCCCGTTCGAGCCGGGCAGGGCTGTACCGAGAGAAGTAGTATCGAGAGTTTCGAAGCGGCCGCGCAATGCCTGGAGATTGGTCCAGTCGCATACCATCAGGCGCGTTGCGATCAGCTTTGTGCGCGCCTGTGTCAAGGCCGGCTTGTGTTCAAGTGTTTCGGAGTAGGCGGCGATGGCGCGGTTGTAGTCATGCGCCTCAACGAACAGATCACCAAGATTGATATGAGCTTCACCAAGTCGGGAATCATGGCGCAGTGCCTCTCGGAGTGAGGCTTCTGCCCGGGACAGATTGCCGAGCTCGCGCCAGACTGCGCCGAGATTGGCGTGAGCGGCGGCAAATCCTGGCCGCCGCCGAACCGCTTCCTCAAAGGCCTCGCGAGCGGGCACGAGGAGTTGCTGCGCTTGCAAAGCCGAGCCTAGATTGCACCAGGCATCCGCATTCTCCGGCTGCAGTTCCAGTGCATGCCTGAAGATCTCTGCGGCCTCGGATGCCCGCTGCACCTGCAGCAAGGCCGTTGCGCGGTTGAAATGCGCGTCGAACAGATTGGGATCGAGTTCGCCTGCCCGCCAAAAGCACGCAAGTGCTGCTTCGGTTCTGCCAAGAGCAAGCTGCGCGTTCCCGAGGTTGTTATGGTAGCGTGCGTCGCGATCGTTGCGGCTTATGGCTTGGCCGATAAGGTCGGCTGCCTCCCCGGGGTTGCCTCGCTGCAGCGCCAGGACTCCTAAGAAATGCACCGCTTCCGTCAGATGCGGCTGATCATGTTCGGCGAGACTGTCCGCATCGATGATGCGACGGTAGCCAGTTTCCGCCTCATCCAAATTACCCGCGCGATGCAGGGCGAGCGCTGATTTAAGCTCGGCCGCGGCGTCCATGCACGTTATTCCTCATAGGCGAGCAGCGTATCGAAGGGAACGGTCAGCTTTTCGCGCCCATTGAGGAATGTTAGTTCGATGATGCAGCAGGCGGCCCGCACGTCGCCGCCTACCTTTTGCGCCAGCGCAATTGCCGCGGCCATGGTCCCACCAGTTGCAAGTATGTCATCCATGACGACGATCCGCTGTCCAGGTTCGATTGCATTGGACTGAATTTCGATGGTGTCGGTGCCATATTCCAGGTCGTAGGTATGTTCGACTTTGGCCCCGGGGAGCTTGCCAGTCTT
>CAZCVU010000514.1:0-2308 GCA_964501745.1 uncultured Flavobacteriales bacterium
GGCCCACCATGAACTAACATTCAAACCGGACCACACAATGGGGGCTGGTCACTACAGGACCGTCGCATGTACAGGCTGGTCCCGGATACACCGTCTGACAAGCCGACCATCGCGCCAGAACCGTAAGCAGAATTATGTGGCCCGCCTGGGCCATTCACTCTCCGATCAAATGCAAGATGATCTCGCGGTCGCGTGGCGTCCGCCGGTGCTCGAACAGGTATATCCCCTGCCAGGTGCCGAGCGTCATGCGTTGATTGCTGACGGGAATGCTGAGTTGCGTCGTGGTCAGTGCGCCCTTGATGTGGGCCGGCATGTCGTCCGGTCCCTCGGAATCGTGTCGGTAGGCGTCTGGGTTTTCCGGAACGAGCTTCGCCAGGAAGGTCTCCAGGTCGCGTTGCACGTTGGGATCGGCGTTCTCCTGGATCAGGAGTGATGCCGATGTGTGTCGGATGAACACGGTGAGCAAGCCATCGCCAATGGTTTGCTCCGCCATCCACGCCGCGATCTCGCGCGTGATCTCGAGGAGCCCCTGGCTCTTGGCGCGCACGGTGAGCCGGTGCTGGACTTGCTTCATGGCGGCTTGTGTCTCCAGGACCGAAGGTGGCGTTGAATACCGCATCGCCTAGCCGCCTCGCAAACGCATAGCGCGTTGAACCTGGTCCTTGATCAGCGAACACGAGTCAAGATGCAGCCAAGGTCAAGGTATGTCATTGGATCTACGGGTCCTTCCTGGCCGAATTCGTATGCGGGGGGGCCGAGCGCAACATTTCGCTAGTGTTCGATTCGAAATCGAGGTGAACGGTGAACGCCTGGCACGGGTCCGTTGCCAAGGCAACCAGAAGAGTTCGGATGATGCCGACCGCGTCGCCACCTTCCTCACGCTCGACAGGTACAGCGACGCCGAGGTCACAAACTGACGAGCAGGGCGAGCAGGCAGCCTCGAATCTCATAAGCCAGCGGGCATATGCGCGTCACAAGGGCTGGCAGCCCAGCTACGTGAACAAGCTGGTCAAGCTCGGGATCATCCCTCTCCGCGAGAAACGGATTGATCCCATAGAGGCCGACGCGGCGATCGCCAAGCACAGGGACCCCGCTCGGCGCTCGCGCCAGGTCAAGACGGCCACAACCGCGCAAGTGGAATCGAACGGCAGCGCCGACCCAGCACCAACAGAGCCCGGCGTCACCGAGTTCGACAGCACGGTCTCGTATGCGTCGGCGCGAGCCATGCGAGAGGCGTACCGCGCTCGGCGGGAGAAGCTTCTTTTTGAACAGTTGCAGGGCCGGCTCATCGATGTCGGCGACGTGAAGGTGGCTGCATTCAACAAGGCGCGAATCGTTCGCGATGCGTTGCTCAACATCCCGGATCGCATCTCCGCGGTGCTCACCGCGGAAGGCGATCAGGAGAAAGTTCACGCGCTCCTCTCGGCTGAAATTCGTCAAGCGCTCGAGGACCTGACCATCGACACGTCGCCAAGCGACACCGAAGAGGGCTCGCCTGACGATGCGGACGCTCCGCCGCCCACAGCCTGAGTGATCTACTTGTTCTATCGGCGCGGTGAAGAAAAGCGCCGCCCCACACTGATCTGCGGGCGGTCAGGCGGTGAGCTCGTGGTCCGCTGAGATCGACCCCTCGAATACGAAAACCGGAAAGCAGAGAGACAACAGAATGCGCTATCGCAAACCCGATGATGAGCAGGCGCACGTCTTGCTGATCGGGAATGAAAATGGCGCGTCATCGGCGGACGCCGTCGTAACAGAGCTGAACAGAGGGCCTGTCGATGATAGATTGAAGCGTCTGGTGCGGTTGCTCGCGCAACAGGCTGCGGAAGAATTCTTGCGTAACTCGAGCGACGAGCGCAGGGGGCACTGAACGTGACACGGGAGCGGAGCCAATGAACCCGACCGTCAAAGTAGCCCTCTACGCGAGATACTCCAGCGACCAACAGCGCGAAGCCTCAATCGAGGACCAGCTTCGCATGTGCCGTCTGTACGCCGAGCAACAGGGATGGTCGGTGGTCGACAGCTACTCGGATCGGGCAATTTCCGGCGCCAGCTTGCTCCGACCGGGCATCCAGGAATTGATCTCTGACGCAGCCGACGGGCGTTTTCAGGTGATCCTGGCAGAAGCACTTGATCGCCTTTCCCGCGACCAAGAGGATGTTGCCGGCTTGTTCAAAAGGATGAGCTTCGCTGGTGTGAAGCTTGTCACGATCTCGGATGGTGAAATCACGCACCTCCATGTCGGCCTCAAAGGCACGATGAACGCTCTGTTCCTGCAGGATCTCGCCGACAAGACGCGGCGGGGACT
>CAZCVU010000515.1:0-2303 GCA_964501745.1 uncultured Flavobacteriales bacterium
CAAGAACACTAAACATCATAACCGTCAGCCTGTTTCGTTGCCGCATGACTGCCATCCCCCCTTTTTAGTTGTAATTCATCGCCAACGCAGGCATCGCGCGCAGCGAAAGGTTCATCTACGCCTGGTTTCAGAGATCATCGATAATGCTGCCGTCGCGGAACTGGTAAAAGTTGCTTGGCGCATTGCCGTAATTGCCGACGAGGTCTGACTTGATCAGCGTTTCCACATGCCCGTCGGCAAACCAGAAATTGCCCCGACCGTTGTGGCGCAGATAAAGCGGCGCCGTCCCGACCTCGTGCGGATTAAAGTAATACTTCTGCTCCGTGCTGCCGATCGGATCATTCTTCATCGTGTCACCGAGGAGGAGAAACTCGGTCGGTGATCCGTAGCTGCTGCTCGGCAGATGATACGAAGCGATCGAACTACTCTCGATACGGTAAGGCCCATTTCCCTGTTCACGTCGCATCCCATAGGTTTTGGCATACCCATACAACGCGTCAAAGACGGGCGGCGTTCCGCTGGGACATACGAAGATCGAGCTGGCACCGACGGTCGGCGTCCCGACGATGCCGTCGTCATAGAGCATCTTCGGCCAAATATCCAGCGCCACCGGAAACAACCCGGGAAACTGGCGGTAGAGCGGTGTCGACCAGCCGTCATTGCCCTCTGCGTATAGGATTTGGGCCAGTCCCACCTGCTTTAGATTGCTGACGCATAAGATCGCCCTCGAGCGCTCCCGCGCGCCCTGCAGCGCCGGCAGCAACATCGAAGCGAGGATCGCGATGATCGCGATGACCACCAACAGCTCTATGAGCGTGAAGTTGCTTGACGCCACTCTCCGCGGCAGCGCTTTTCTCAGGCACCCCATCTCCATCTCGATCATCCCCTTCTACGTTCGCGCTATGGGCGACACCGAACAACTCGTGTGCCGCCGCGCCCGCCGGAATCCAGGCTGACAATAGTGCTCGAACGCGAGCACAACAGGCGACCGTCAGTGAACCTTCCGGTCCGGACGGCTGCTCTCGGCGCTACATTAACCGTTAGGCGCTTCCGTCGCCACTTCTTGCTTTTTCACCTCGGTTGAAACGCCGGATGTCGGGTGATCCGGCGACTTCGCCCTGACTTCTGATATCTGAAAACTGATCTCCGGGTTTGCGGGTGAAGGCCGCTTTAGCCGGCAATGGCGCAAACTTCAATGCGCGGCCAATCCAGTCCCGGGGTTTCCGCCACGGCCGACGTCGCCGCCGAGCCGAACAAGGACAAAATCGAGGGGCGGCAGTTCGATGATCAGGCGGTCCGCTTCCGCATCAACGGTCTCCCCGGTAATCGCGTCGACGGCTGTCCAGCTCGCGGTGGTCAAGCCGAGCGCCGCGGGTTTCAGACGCAACCGCGCTTTCACCTTCGCGTCCGTCAGGTTCGACGCGGCAAGCAGGACGTCCCCGTATTCATGCACATAGACACTGACCGGCACGCCGCGCAACGACGAGCGGACGGGGCACTCTTTTCGCCAGTAGGGAAACCACTGTGCACCCTTCCGGTCGAACTCATCCATTACCCGCCAAATCGCGGCGGCCAGGTCGACGTCGCCGCCGTCCGTGCTGAACATTGGCCGGACCGGCACATCATGCAGGATCGCCAGCGCCCAGGCCGCACGGAACGACATCGGCTTGCCATAGCACAATAACTCGGCCGGCACGCCCCATTGGCGGCCCATGAATTCGGTACGAAACCCGTCGAGCAGCAGGAACTTTCCAAAGGGGGTTCCCGGTTCCAGGCCCGAGAATTGCTCGCCGTCCCAGGTGCTTGTGGCCCATCCCAGGGTTGGCGTCGTCATACACGTTGAGTTGTGAACGTTCACCTGGCCGTTGGGTTTGCGCGATTTTACCGCCGAATAAATACGGCGCATCGCACTGCGCACCCCGAATACCGGAAATGTCGGCCCGATACTGCCATCATAGCGCAGCGTCCCACAGCCATGAAGCAAGTTGCGGCAGGCATAGGGGTTCGCCGTACCATCAAGGTAGACACCATCGACATCGAACTCATCCATCATCCTCCCGATCCGGTCGGCGAGAAAATCCTGCCAGCAACTGCGAAGACATCCCCGCCAGGCGGTCTGCCCCGGCTGCGGTGGGTAGTTCATCAGCGACCAGCCCGTCTTCGGCAACGCCACGCATCGCGGGCCGAGCGTCGGCCACTCCGGCGCCCGTTCCGAAATCAGAAACCCGAAATAAAGCAGCACCTGTATTCCGCGTTCGTGGCAGTCGCTGACGATCCGGTGCAAAGTCTCCGGGTCTCCCGGT
>CAZCVU010000516.1:0-2295 GCA_964501745.1 uncultured Flavobacteriales bacterium
TTATAGCGCCAGCAACGGCGCGCGCCTCGGCAAAATTCACGTCGCCCGCGAGCTTAGTTTTTCCTTCGGCCGTGTCGATGCGGTTCATCCCGACATCGATGACGGTAGCTCCGGGCTTGATCCAGTCGCCGCGGATCATCTCGGCCCGCCCTACCGCCGCGACCAGAATGTCGGCGCGGCGGCAGATATCAGGCAGATCGCGTGTCCGCGAATGCGCGACCGTGACAGTGCAGCTTTCGCGGATCAGGAGTGCCGCCATCGGCTTGCCGACAATATTGGAGCGTCCGACAATGACCGCATCCAGGCCCGAAATATCCCCTAATCTGTCCTTCAGCAGCATCAGGCAGCCGAGCGGCGTACAGGGCACCATTCCGTGCCCGCCGGTCGCCAGCAGGCCGGCGTTGACGACATGGAAGCCGTCGACGTCCTTCGCCGGATCAATGGCGGCTATGACGGATTGCGCATCTATCTGCGGCGGCAATGGAAGCTGGACCAGGATGCCGTTGACGGTCTGGTCCTGGTTGAGCTTATCGATCAGCGCCAGCAGATCGTGCTGGCTGGTTTCCACATCGAGCTTATGCTCGAAGCTGTTCATGCCGGCCTCTTGTGTTTGACGCGCCTTGTTGCGGGTGTAGATCTGGCTCGCCGGGTCTTCCCCGACCAGGACGACGGCGAGGCCCGGCGTCACTCCGTGTGTGCTCTTGATCGTGCTGACGTTGTCAGCAACGCGTCCGCGCAGGCCTTCAGCGAAAGCCTTGCCGTCGATGATCCCAGCTTCAGTCATGTGATCTCCTCGCCCAACCGTTCAATCGAATTGCCAACTCATGTGGTTCGCCCGCTATGTGCACGACCTTGCTCCGGTTTCGCTGGCCCGAGGCGATAGAGACACTGGATTTGGGAACCCGCCAGGTCTTCGCCAAGAGACGAAGCAATGCCTCGTTGGCCTCATTCTCCTTCGCCCGGGCGGTGACTGCCACGCGCAATACTGTCGCACCGTCTTCGCCGCGCAGAGGCCCACTGATCCGCTCCGCGCGGCTGCCCGGCGTCACTTGGATGGAAACGCGGACACCGTCCGCGACTTCTCGAAACAGCTTACCGGACACCGCCTCTATCTTGGCCAATACTCAAACAGCAGGCTACGGAAGAAGAACAGGGCGAGAATCAGAATAACCGGAGAGATATCGATCCCGCCCAGATTCGGCATATATCGCCGTATCGGCCGAAGCAATGGGTTGGTAATGCGGTAGAGCGTGTCGCCGACCAGATAAATGATCCGATTCTGCGTATTGACGACGTTGAACGCGATCAACCAGCTCAGGATCGCGGAGATAATGATACACCACACATAAAGATTGATAACGGTACTGATCAGCCAGAGAAGGGATGTCATGGAGTGACCGGACCGTTGCTGAGCTCGTTCATCGCGGGTGACACTTACGTCATCGGACGGAGGGTGGCAAGAGGCACGGAGCGGACTACCTCGGCCATCTGCCACAAGCTGCCCGGCGCGAAGCTTGACAGGGTGCAGATCGGGCTCACATAGTTCGCGCCCTTGGCAGATCAGGGCGTATTTTCGTCTAGCTGCGTGGCCGTTCGATAAGCAGTGATCCGCAAGGAACAAAAGGGGCCGTAGCTCAGTTGGGAGAGCGTCGCGTTCGCAATGCGAAGGTCAGGGGTTCGACTCCCCTCGGCTCCACCAGAATCTTCCTGCCACCGGTTGCGGGTTGGGTTTGTTGCGAGCCGCGGTCCGGTCGGACAGACCGATACACCTAAGATAGTTTGCCGGAGTTTGAGGACCGCTTTTTGCCAAACTTCTACAAGCCGGACCTTGCAGCGAAGCCCGACGACCCGTTTGCACGGGATGAGGACGACAGGCTGGTACGACGGGACTACTGGATGTCGATGAGCGATCAATCCGTTGTTCTGACGATGACTGGCGGCGTCGGCGCGAATCTTCACAACGAGGAGAAGCGCGCTCATCTCGAGGATATCGGGCGCGGCCATCTGATCGACCAGGTCTGCGTCCAGGAAATCTTGCCACCGGAATAGTCGGAACGTCGCCGCTCAGAGGCCTTGGGCGGCCAACTATGGTCATCAATTATCAGGAATACGCATCAGGTTCGGTGCGCATCTGAATTCACAAACTGAAGCATCCCAGGGGTAACCAATGACAAACGGAACGGACATCGGGCTCGCCATCGTCGGCTGTGGCACCATCGGCCGAATTAGGGCGAAGTTTGCCCGCGACTATCCCGGCATCGGCTGGCTCGGCCTCTGCGACATCGACGAACCGCT
>CAZCVU010000517.1:0-2295 GCA_964501745.1 uncultured Flavobacteriales bacterium
CGGTCCATTGGTACTACAACCGCGATAATATCCGGGCCGACTTCAACGGCGGCATTACCGGATATGAGGCGGCGAAGCACCCGCATCCAGAATCCCACTTCGCCGGCACGGCCTACAGTCCGGATGTCGAGCAGGCGACGAAATCAGGCCGCCCGTATGACATCCTGCACGAGCATGTGCGATTCTACGACACCACCTATTCCGAGTTCACTATCGAGCATCCCGATCGGGACTCCGAGACCGGCCGCAACATCCCGGCACTGGAGGAACGCTATCACTATCATCACGGACTGACCGCCGGCGATTATTCCCTGAATTCCGACCTCGCCCGGGTTCTGATGCGCTCGGTGATTGCCGCTGGACGCTATCGGCCGGAGGATTTCATACAGGGTTTCATCGAGCATATGACGACACCGGGGCGTGGCCACGATCCTTACACCGAGTATTTCGTCCGCTGCTGGTTTGAGAACTACTCGCGGGGCCTGCCGGTCCACGCCTGTGCCCATCTGCAGCGTGAGTTGTGGCTGATCAGTGGCCATGGCGCCCTGCACCGGCCGCTGATGGTCGGGCTGATGGCGCCGAGCGCCTATCAGGGCTATGGCCTGGCGATTGAGCATCAGGTGCTGACCCACCACTCGGAAACCGTTTCCAGCTCCATCGTTATGTTGAGTCAGTTGCTACACGCTCTGATCCGCGAAGGAGCCGATGTGGCGACGGCGGTCAAGGCGACGGCAGCGCAGATTCAACTGCCTGAAGTCGATGGCCAGGGCCTGCTGGAGCGAGATCGCGACGCGGGCGATGCGACGAAGATCCCAGCCGACGAAATGTGGGCGATACACACCCGCTTCAGCGACGCTGCTTTCGATCTTGAGACGCTTGTCAAGGACGGCATCGAAGATGTCGTCGTTAAGAAGCAGCTCGCAACGACATGTCATCCAGAACACGGCATGCCGCTGATGTTCTATATTGCCGCGAGCAATGGCTACGATTTCGAAGCCACGCTGCTGCACAACGCCAATGCCGGCGGCGACAACGTCAATCGGGCTCTCACATTGGGAATGGTCGTTGGTGCTGCCTGCGACGAGATTCCAGCTCATCTCAAATCCGGCCTGAGGGAGTCGGAGCAGCTGGAGGCGGAGATCGAGGGCTTTGCCGATATCGCGCTTGCCGGTCACGCCTTCTAGCGAGTTTCTCTTTCGCAGCCGCAATTCAGGACGCGACTGGGTTGACAGTTGCGGGCAGACCGCTTGAAAGCGTGCCCGCTTCTTGCGCAGGCCGTTCGGTGCGCTTTTGCTATTAGCTAACCATCAACGTAAAATCGGCAGACTTCCGCATGTGACTCGATGCGAAAGCGCCCCACACGGAGAATAGTTATGCGTGCCAAAACATGCGAACGGGCGCTGCTCACGCTGGAGTTTGGCAGGTCAGAGAGCATGTGTTTGTAGGGGGCCGTGGGCGGCAGATCTATGCACAGCGATAGGGGGTAGCGACATGAGCAAGTGGGAAATCTCGGAAACCGCGTCGGCATTACACAATGACGCCTTGGTTTGGGACATGACCCTGCCGTGGAAGACGGGCGCGGCGAGTGATCTCAAGCTTGCCGCACTCGCGCACTTGGTCGCCAGCGGTTACACGTATATCTCGCTGACAATGGCTTCCGATTGGCATGAGCGTGAAATGGCGCTCGCCGATCTTGCCAAGGAGCGCTCGTGGCTACAGGAGCATGAGGACAAGTTCACGCTGGTCGAAGGCGTCGACGACGTTCTCGCGGCAAAGAAAGCGGGCAAACTGGCCGTCGGCTTTCATTTCCAGGGTACCAATCCGATCGGCTCCGACCTCTCGATGGTCGAGACGGTCTACAAGCTCGGCGTGCGCCATATGCTGATTTCCTACAACCTCAGAAACCGCGCCGGCGACGGCTGTCTCGAACTCACCGATGGCGGACTTTCCAGATTTGGCATCCAACTGGTGGAGGAAATGAACCGGGTCGGCATGATTGTTGACGGGACCCACACAGGTTACCGGACGACGATGGATATGATGGAGGTATCCAAAGGCCCGGTTGTCTTTTCGCACTCGAACGCCTGTGCCTTGTGGGACCATCCGCGGAACGTCCGCGACGATCAGATCAAAGCCTGCGCCGCGACCGGCGGCATGATCGGCGTCGTTGGCTGCGGCATCTTCGTCGGCGATAACGAGATATCGACTGAGGCGCTGGTCGACCATATCGACTATATCGCCGAGCTCGTCGGCGCCGAACATGTCGGCCTTGGCATCGACTATCTGTTCGACCTC
>CAZCVU010000518.1:0-2295 GCA_964501745.1 uncultured Flavobacteriales bacterium
AACCCCCAAGGATTGCTCCACTGGCACCTAAAGCCAGCGCGTCTACCAATTCCGCCACGCCCGCTTGTCGAAACTGGCGCACGCTCTTCCAAGCCACCCTGTATAGGAAGAGGTTTCAGCCGGGTCAAGGAACGTTGAGTTGGAGCTTAATCTGCTCGGTAGGCACAACAAAAATAGCCAGCGAAATCACGATCATCTCAACTGGATGCGCCTGCCGGTGCCGGGCGTCAGTTATCCGACACCCGGTCAATTCCCTACATGTTCACGATAGGTCGTTGCGAAAGTCGACAAGGCAAGCATTCGTGGGCCATCGAAGTAAGGTCGAACGCCATTCGGCTTTTCGAACACCACCTCGTAGCGAACATGTGGAATACCTGATCCGTCGGCGGCCACGGCGAGCACTCGCGCGGTCTCGACCAAGCTGTCGGAATGCGTGCGCCGGAATTGCGATCCCGACTTGATGTATTGCATCTTGCCGCGGCTCTTTACGAACGTACTGGTCCGCCGCCGGCCTTTGAAGTCAAGGAAAGCTGCACGTGATTTGCCAGCCAATTGAAATGGACGCATGGCGCTCCCTGCTTTTTCTTTTCGAATACTTTATATCGCTACAGCATACTTTAAACTTGCTTATTTTGCAAACCGTTATCCTGGTTTCCCCAAATAATGGATGAGTAACCTCAAGTCGACCGACCGACGTTCGGCCAGACAAATATGCTGCGCGGTGACGGCGAGTCGCCGAGGCGACGGTTCGGGGATTCAGCCCGGCGAGATTACCTCATCCTCGGCTTTGAGCCGGCGTAACACCGCCGGCAGCTGGTCGATCAGATCCTCGGCAACCAGGCCTGGGCCAAATTCGTATGCCGCAGCGCCATGCAGCCACGCGGCGGCGCATCCGGAATCGAACGGTTCCATCCCCTGTGCGATCAAACCAGTCGCAATCCCGGCCAGGACATCCCCTGCTCCCGCCGTCGCCAAATCGGCTGGTGCGTTACAGTTGACGACCGCCCGGCCGTCGGGATGGGCAATCACCGTATCGGCCCCCTTCAGTAGGACAACGCTGTTGGTCAGTTCGGCCGCTGCCCTGGCACGGCTCAGCTTGTCCCCCTCAAACCGAAACAGCTTCTCAAACTCGCCTTCGTGCGGCGTCATCAAACAAGGCCCGGATATCGATTCGAACAAGAGCTCGGGATTATCTTCAAAGACCGTCAATGCATCCGCGTCGAGAACAGCTGGCTTTGCCGTTCGGAGTGCCGCCAGGACTCGTTCGCGGACTTGAACCGTCGCCCCGGCGCCTGGGCCGATGAGACAGGCCGTCGTTCGCGGATCGCCAACAATTTCCACGAAAGTCGCAGTATCACGCACCGTTCGGATGACTGCGCTGGTCAAGGAAACACGGTAGATAGCCGCCGTTTCTGGTCCACAGACCAGCGACACCATCCCGGCGCCTATCCGCTGCGAGGAACGTACCGCCATGCATGCAGCGCCAGTCATATCGCTGCCTCCGGCGACAACCGCATAGCCACGAGAGTATTTGTGCTGCTCCAGTCGAGGCCGCGGAAACTGCACCCGCCACAGGTCTGGATGGTTGCCGGCCTGCTGCGGAGCAATATCTTCCAGTACCGACTCCGGAATACCGATATCCACCAGAGCAGTCTCACCGCAGAAGGCGCGGCCCGGCAATAACAGGTGGCCGGGCTTGCGGCGGAAGAAGCTCACTGTCAATGCGGATCGTGCAGCGACGCCCAGAATGGCGCCGGTATTGCCGTCTACGCCGCTCGGCACGTCGACAGCAACGCATGGCGTATCGCCAATCGACATTAGTGCCTCCGCAGCAATGCCGTCGACCGGTCGCGAAAGACCGGCGCCAAACAGCGCGTCGACTACGAGTGCCGCATCTGCCGGGTCGGATGGCGCCAGCTGACCGACCGGCTCGGACCAACGTTCAGCGTTGAGTTTGGCATCACCCTTTAGCCCTTCCATGGGACCGAGCAACGACACCCGTACCGGCCAACCCGCCTCTTTGAGAGTACGGGCGACGACAAATCCATCGCCGCCATTGTTTCCCGGACCACAAAGCACGACCGTCGGACGTGGCGACCAACGCTGCGTAATCTCCTCTGCAACGCCCGCTCCAGCACGCTCCATCAACTCTTGGCTGGCAACACCCGAGGACACCGCGGCCTGATCCGCACGCGTCATCTGCTCGACGGTTAGCAGGACATGAGAAATCGGGAAATGCTGAGTGCTCATCGCCGCGGCCAAAAAAACGGCGGGCCAGCCGTCGAATTTTGCCCA
>CAZCVU010000519.1:0-2292 GCA_964501745.1 uncultured Flavobacteriales bacterium
ATCCGCGCACCTCGCACCGCATTACCTATATCCACAACCTGTTCCAAAACGGCGCGGCGACCCTGTCCGGGCTGGTCGAGATGTATCTCGAGCGCATGCGGCGCGGCGAGCTGCCGGGATCGCCCGACATCACCTTTATCATGGTCACCGGCGACGGCGGCATGGATATCGGCATGGGCTCGGCGCTCGGCGCCGCCAACCGCAACCACCGCATGATTATTCTGGAATACGACAATCAGGGTTACATGAACACCGGTGCCCAGCTTTCCTACGCCACGCCGATGGGCCACCGCACCTCGACCAGCGAAATTGGCAAGGCCAAGATCGGCAAGTCCTTCCATCACAAGGACACGGCACAAATCTTTGCCGCCTGCCACTTGCCCTATGTGTTCACCGCCAGCGAAGGCTATCCTGAGGACTTTATGCGCAAGGTCGCCAAGGCGCAGTGGTATGCCAAGCGCGAGGGCCTGGTCTACGGCAAGGTCTTGTCATTTTGCCCGCTCAACTGGCGGACCGAAGACGATGCTGCCGAGGACGTGCTGCAAGCAGCCCTCGATTCCTGCTTCTTCCCGCTGTACGAGGTGGAGAAAGGGCACACCGTCCTGACCTACAACCCGGATGCCGTCGGGCGCCGCCGGCCAGTGGCCGATTGGCTTGGACTGATGGGCAAGACCAAGCACCTGCTTAAGTCCGACAATGCCGAACGCCTCGGAGCGATTGAAGCAGAGGTCGACAGGCGTTGGCAACGTCTGAAGATCATGCATGAGAATGAGGGGCTGTGATAGATGGCGAAGATAATCAGCAAGCGTGATCTGACTCCGGTCACCAAGCTGTTTATTGTCGAGGCGCCGCTGATCGCCAGGGCGGCAAGGCCCGGACAGTTTGTCATCGTCCGCGTCCATGAGAACGGTGAGCGCATTCCGCTGACCATCGCCGATTACGATAGCGAGCGGGGCGAGATCACCATCGTCGTCCAGGAAGTCGGCGTCACCACAAGATTGTTGGGGGCGTTGAATGCAGGCGACGATATCCTCGACCTGGCCGGGCCGTTGGGCGTCGCACCCGAGATTGCGCCGGGCGGCCACGTGGTCGGCATCGGTGGTGGGTTCGGCGCCGCGGCGCTGCTAGGCCTGATGCGCGATCTTACCGAGCGCGGCGAGCAGACGACGGCAATCATCGGCGCTCGCCAGATGGACCTGCTAATCCTGACCGACGAGCTGCGCGCCGTCTGCGGCAAGCTGGAATTGTGCACCGACGATGGCTCCGCCGGGTTCAAGGGATTTGTCACCGAACGACTGCAACAACTGATTGATGGCGGCGCTGCTGGCAGCGGCTTTGGGCGGCCCGATCGGGTGCTGGCGATCGGCCCAATGCCGATGATGCGTGCCGTCGCCGAGACCACCCGCGCGAATGCGATAGAGACACTGGTCTCGATGGATCCGTTGATGATCGACGGCACGGGCATGTGCGGCGGTTGCCGTATCACCGTCGGCAACGAAGTGAGGTTTGCTTGTGTCGATGGCCCTTTCTTTGACGCCCACCAGGTCGATTTCGAGGAAGCGGTCAGGCGCAACAAGATGTATGCCGACTTGGAAATCGAAGCAGCCGAGAGGCAGGCACTTGAGTGCCAAGCGGGAGCGGCCTGATGCCGATCAAACGCAGCGACAAAACCCCGATGTCCGAGCGTGATGCCGGCCTGCGCGCCCACGACTTCGTCGAGGTCAACGAAGGCTATGACTTGCAGCGGGCGATGTTTGAGGCTGAACGCTGCCTGCGTTGCCAGGACGCGGTTTGCGTCGAAGGCTGTCCGGTGCGCATCCCGATCCCTGATTTCATCCACGCCATTGCCGCCGCCAACATGGCGGAAGCTGCCAAGATCCTGCGCGCCGCCAATCCGCTGCCCGCGATCTGCGGACGGGTCTGCCCGCAGGAGACCCAGTGCGAGGAACTCTGCCACATGAGCACCCGTTTCACTCCGGCGGCGATCGGTCATTTGGAACGCTTCGTCGCCGACTGGGAACGCGACCAACCAACCGGTGACGGCGCCCGGCTGCCCTGGCGCGACGAGAGAATCGCCATTGTTGGCTCGGGCCCGGCCGGTCTGGTCTGTGCCGGCCAACTGGCGGACTTGGGTTATCCGGTAACCGTTTACGAAGCGTTGCACGCGCCGGGCGGCGTGTTGCGTTACGGCATCCCCGAGTTCCGCCTGCCCAATGCCGTCCTCGACTGGGAAATCGATGTCCTCAGGCAGCGCGGCGTTGAGGTCATCACCAACGTTATCGTCGGCAAGAC
>CAZCVU010000520.1:0-2290 GCA_964501745.1 uncultured Flavobacteriales bacterium
GGTCGCTTCCCACTGGAGTCGGGCTTGGCTCCGCACTTCACCGTGATTGATGAGCGCCGCGCCGTCGAATTGCGCGAAGAGGCCCGCGACCGGGTTCTCGGCATCGCCGCGAATGCGGAAGACGCGACAATCAACAAAGCGCTTTCACACATTGCAGGCCTACTCAATGAAGAGGGTTTCGCTGACGTCATGACCGAGTTGGATATCGGGCGGCACAGGCTGCATGCGATGGTTCAATCGCAGGGTGGGCTTGGGGGGGTAATCGCGGCCGGCCGCGATCGGCTAGGTCTTGGTTCCGATGAAACACATGACACTATTATTACCGCCGCAACCATCGATGATGCCTTTGATAAAGTGGCACTCACGGACGCCGTAGCGGTACTTGGCGGTGGCAGTAAGGCCGACATTAATTGCAGCGGAAAGTTAAAGCGTTGGCTGGAACTGCCAGCCAAGCAACGGGTTACCTGCTTCGTTGCCGACTGCCTGCCGATCTTCCTCACCCAGAAAAACCAGCCGCGCGCTAACAGCGGCCTGATGACAAAGAAGCTGGCTGATGCTTATCCCGGAACACTTGAAGCCTTGATTACTGAGCAAAAGCGCGTATTTGTGATTTCCGAAAAACTTAAGGCTGCATCCATTGCCGACAACACACACGCAGTCCTCACCATCGGCATCGCACTCCTCGATACTTACGAATCACTAAAGATCTCCCGTGCGTTAGTCGATTACGACGACCTAATCGAGAAGGCCCAACAACTTCTCGGTAAGCCAGGAGGTGTCTCCTGGGTTCATTACAAGTTAGACGGCGGCATCGATCACATCCTGGTCGACGAGGCGCAGGATACCAGCTCCGTGCAATGGGCCGTCATCAAAGGCTTGGCCGGCAGCTTCTTTTCGGGCCAAGGTCGGCCCATTGAATCGCCACGCACCATATTTGCGGTCGGCGATGAAAAACAATCGATCTATTCTTTTCAGGGCGCTGATCCAGCCGAGTTTGGCGCCACGGGCGAGCGTGTCGGTGAGCAAGCCCGTGCGGCCGGGGAATCCTGGAACCCGATTAATATGGCGCTTTCTTGGCGCTCGGCCCCGGCCATCCTTGCGGCCGTCGATGCTGTTTTCGCCCGTGAAGATGCGGCGGACGGGCTTAGCTGGGACGGGCGTCCGGTGCGCCATCAATGCTCGCGCGACGGCGAGGCTGGCCTAGTGGACCTTTGGCCGGTCATAGAACCGCTTGCGATTCGTGACGAAAGCCCCTGGGACGCGCCCTTGGACCAAGTGACTACCGAAAGTCCCGACGTCCGCCTGGCGGTCCAAATCGCCGATACCATCGACCGATGGCTGGTGGACGGCGAGGAACTAACCTCTCAGGGCCGCGCTATCCGGCCGGGGGACATCATGATCTTAGTCCGGAGCCGTGGCGTGTTCGCAGAAGAGATGGTCCGCGCCTTGAAGGACCGCGACATCCCGGTCGCCGGCCGTGACCGCATGATCCTGACCGAGCACTTGGCGGTCATGGATCTGGTCGCGGCCGGGCGGTTCGCGCTCTTGGCCGAGGACGATCTCAATACCGCCGCTGTTCTCAAGGGGCCTTTCGCCGAGATGGACGAGGAGACCCTGTTCAGTCTAGCACACGGCCGTCAAGGTGATCTTTGGACCGAACTGGTGAGAAGGCGCGGCGAGAACCCGGCCTTTGAGGTAGCCCACGCGCGCCTCGCTAAGCTGCGCGAGCGCGCTGACCAGATGCCGCCCTACGAGTTCTTCAGCGCCATTCTCACCGAAGGAGGGCGCGAGTCGTTGCTCGCTCATCTGGGTTCCGAAGCGGCCGATCCGATCGACGAGTTCATGGCCCTGACCCTCGATTTTGAACGCGACCATGTACCGTCGCTGGAAGCTTTTCTGCATTGGGTCGACCGTGGCAAGACGGAAGTGAAGCGCGATCTAGAGCAGTCCGGCGACAAGGTACGGGTAATGACTACGCATGGTGCCAAAGGTTTGCAGGGCCGCATCGTCTTCCTTGCTGACACCTGTACGTTACCGGCTCGTCAGCTTGCCGATCGCGTCCTATGGGGCAACGACTTCGTGCTTTGGCCGGCTTTTAAGGGCAATGAGGAAGCCGTCACCAACGAAATCGCCGATTTGGCGCGTGCTGCTACCGAGCGCGAGTACCGGCGCCTTCTTTATGTTGCCATGACCCGCGCCGAGGACCGCCTCTACGTTTGTGGTTGGAAGGGTGAGCGCGACCTTGATGACGGTTGCTGGCACCGACTTGTGGAGGAAGGCCTGAAAGCGT
>CAZCVU010000521.1:0-2285 GCA_964501745.1 uncultured Flavobacteriales bacterium
ATTGGCGCCTTCCACGAAGCGGTTAATCTTGCCGCGTTATGGCAGCTGCCGATTGTCTTCGTCTGTGAGAACAATTTTTATATGGAATACACGCCGATCGGCGACGTTACGGCTGTCGAGCATCCGGCTGCTGATCGTGCCAGCGCCTATGGGCTCGATCCTATTATCGTTGACGGCAATGACTCAGACGAAGTCTACCGCGTGGCACAACTTGCGTTTGGCCGCGCGCGTGCTGGCGAAGGGCCATCGCTGATCGAAGCGAAGACCTATCGGCATGGCGGACATTCGCGTGCGGATCCTGCGACATACCGGCCAAAGGAAGAATTGGAGGCTTGGCTCAAGCGCGATCCCATCCCGATGTATCGGCAGCGGCTGCTCGATTTCGGAATCGCGGAAGATGTCATTGATGCGATGCAAGCGGATGTCGATGCCGCGGTCGATCAGGCAACCGACATCGCAAAGGCGTCGCCAACGCCGTCGCTCGACGTGATCGAAACCGACGTCTGGGCTGACGGGAGTTCTTCATGGCGGAACTGACGTATCGCGAGGCGGTCGCGGCCGCCATCGCGCAGGAAATGACGCGCGACGATCAGGTCGTCTTCCTCGGCGAGGACATTGCTGCTGCAGGCGGTGTCTTCAAGTCGACGGTCGGTCTGCTCGAGAAGTTTGGCCCCGAGCGGGTGCGAGACACGCCGATTAGCGAGCAGGCCATTCTCGGCGCCGCGATGGGGGCGGCGATGACGGGGCTGAGGCCGATTGCCGAGATCATGTTCTCCGATTTCTTTGCGGTCTGCTGGGACATCATCGCTAACGAGATCGCCAAGGCTCGCTATATGACGAATGGTCAGGTCACACTGCCGTTGGTGATCCGCACGGCCAACGGCGGCGGCTCGCGGTTTGGTGCACAACATTCGCAGAGCGTCGAAAATTGGGCGATGGCTATACCGGGTCTCAAGGTCGTGGCACCGTCGAATTCGGCGGACGTGTTCGGGCTTCTGGCGGCAGCCGTAAGGGATCCCGATCCGGTTGTCTTCTTCGAGCATAAGTCGCTCTACGCGACCAAGGGCGAGGTACCCGACGGCGAACATATCGATACGCTCGGGACCGCCAGGATATTGCGCGAAGGATCCGACGTGACGATAGTGGCGCTTGCGGCGATGGTGCCCAAGGCGATGGCAGCGGCCGAACAGCTCGAATCCGAGGATGGTATCACCGCAACGGTGATCGACGTCCGTAGCCTGGTGCCGCTCGACACACAAACCATTTTGGAGGCGGTGAAGCAGACCGGTCGACTCGTCACCGTCGAGGAAAATCCCCGACTTTGCGGCTGGGGGGCCGAGATTGCCTCGATCGTCGCCGATGAATGTTTCCACGATCTGGACGGACCGATTGTGCGCATTACAACGCCGCATGTTCCGCTGCCATCGGCCGACAACTTGGAAGACGCAACGGTGCCGAATGTCGAGCGCATCGTCGAGACGATCCGCACGCGAATCGACTAGTCGCGGTAGGCGATACAATTGTGACTGACCTTGGCCGCTTCTACATCGAAGGACAAATACGAACGGCGATGGCCTGGTTGACATCAACTGTTAGAGCACGAAGGCGGGGGGAACACTAATGGACGTGGTAATGCCGCAGCTTGGTGAGACCGTTGCCGAGGGGACGGTCATGGTTTGGCACAAGAAAGTCGGCGAGCGGGTCGAGGCTGATGAACTGCTGTTCGAGGTCGGAACCGATAAGGTAGAGACCGAAATACCCGCACCGGCGAGTGGCGTGCTGGCCGAGATTTTGGTGGCGGAGGGTGAAACCGTCGATGTCGGCGTGCGGCTTGCCGTGATCGACGACGGCACGGCGGCTACCGAGAAGTCGAAACCACAGGCCGTAGAAGCGACGCCGGCGGAAGCGCCGTCGCCCAAGGCGGCGCCCGCGCGTGGCGCTAAGAAGAAAGGCGTGCCGAGGGATCGCTCGCTGTCTCCGGTTGTCCGCAAGCTGCTTTCCGAGCATGGCATAGACGCCGGCGAAATCAGCGGCAGCGGTGACGCGGGGCGTATCACACGGCGTGACGTGATGTCCTTCCTGGAAGCGCAGCAGGTATCGGCGCCAGCGACTGCTGACGCAGCCGAGGGAGTTCAAATAATCCCGTTCAGCCGCCATAGAAAGCTCACGGCCGAGCATATGGTGCGATCGAAGGCGACGAGTGCGCATGTTCTGCAAGCGGTCGAAGTTGATTTTCATGGCGTTGACCATGTGCGTAACGCCCAACAGCCAGCGTGGCTCGTCAA
>CAZCVU010000522.1:0-2280 GCA_964501745.1 uncultured Flavobacteriales bacterium
AAATCGCTACTCTGATGGCCGAAACCGACGGTCATCTGGGCAATGTCGGCTAGATGTGCTGGTGGCTCACGGTCCGCCCTGGCAGGAAACGCAGCGGTCAATAACTCCGTGGCAGGCCTAGGCGTTCGCCGAGGAAATTCTTCACCATCTCATTGGAGATCGGACTGAAGGGGCCGAGGCGCGCGTCGCGGAACAGTCGCTCCAAGGGCGATTCCTCGACCAGGCCATAGCCGCCCAGGATTCGCATGCAACGGTCGGTGGCGCGGATCGCAACCTCGCTTGCCGCAAGTTTGGCCATTGCGGCCTCGCGCGCGCAGTCGCGACCGTTCGACTGCAACCAAGCCGCCTTCTCGGTCAGCAGGCGGATCTGTTCGAGTTCCGTTGCCACCTCGGCCAGGGGGTGTTGCACTGCCTGAAAAGCGCCGATCGGCCGGCCATAGGCGGATCGCTCCTGGGCATAGTGGACCGTGAGGTCCAGCGCCGCCTGGGTGATGCCGACTAATATGAAACCCCAGCTTTAGCCGCCGATCAAATTCGACCCGTCGAGGGGCCTTTCGTGCTTCACCCTATGGGGTGGGCCATGATGGAACCGCCAATATCGTGATAAGATATTGATTCTTAGATGCGAATTGGACCAATAGGCCACTTGCGCAGCGATCTGTCCGGAAAATTCGGGAGCAACGGCACCGCTTGCAAACCGGAGACCCATTTTTGTCGCGTTTCTTTGGCTCGTCACGCGCCGAAAACTTGCTAGAGTGGCTGCAGAGACAGCACGGATCATCACAACCGGAGGAAGCGTCTCATGAGCAGCCCGAACCTGCACGAGGAAGCCATCGTGATCGACGGCTTGGTCATCTCGAACTGGAGCCGCGCCGTATTCGAGGACATGCACCGGGGTGGCTTGACCGCGGCGAACTGCACCTGCTGCGTCTGGGAAGGATTCCGCGGCACCATGAACAACGTCGCCCAATGGAAACGGTGGTTCGATGAGTACGGCGATATCCTGTTGCAGGTGCATACGAGCGACGACATCCGCCGGGCCAAGGCGGAAGGCAAGGTCGGCATCATCCTCGGCTGGCAGAACACGTCGGGCATCGAGGACCAGCTCGGCTATCTTCACACCTTCAAGGATCTCGGCGTCGGCGTCATGCAGCTCACGTACAACACGCAGAACCTCGTCGGCTCCGGATGTTTCGAGAGCCGCGACGGCGGGCTTTCGGATTTCGGTCGCGAAGTGATCGACGAGATGAATCGGCTCGGCATCCTAGTGGATCTGTCGCACGTCGGGTCCAAGACCAGCGAGGACGCGATCCGCCATTCCAAGAAGCCCGTTGCCTATACCCACTGTTGCCCGGCGGCGCTCAGAGACCATCCGCGCAACAAGACCGACGAACAGCTCCGGTTCATCGTGGACCATGGCGGCTTCGTGGGATTCGCGACGTTTCCACCGTTCCTTCCGAACGATGCGGAGACCACGCTCGACGATTGCGTGGACGCGATCGACCACGTCGTCGACCTGATCGGCGAGGACAATGTCGGCATCGGCACGGATTTCACGCAGAACCAATCCGCAGACTGGTTCGACTGGCTGCGCAAGGACAAGGGCTACGGGCGCTGGCTCATGGAAGGCAAGGGAACGACCGCCCCAATGCCGGAGAAATTCCGCACATTGGCCGAGTATCCGAACCTGACCGCGGCGTTCGACCGCCGCGGCTGGTCCGAAGGACGGATCCGCAAAGTACTCGGCGAGAACTGGCTGCGTGTGCTCAAGGACGTCTGGGGCGCCTGACCGACGCTCCCGATTCTCACGCAGCGGCGATCGAGGCGCTTCGGGCCGGTCAATCGATAACGCCTGTTGTTGCCCCATGTGCGTCCATATTGGATAGCTGTCCCTCGACACTATCGTATTTAGCGAGAATAATAACCCGGCGCTCTCCTGTCGGTCGCTTCGGCGAGGTCTCTTCTGGGCTCGTGGCACCTCGCAGCGCCAGGCGACCCTTGTCGGCGGTGCGATAGACGAGGGATAATGTGATAATGCCAGCGCTCGAATTGAAGGAGGTATCGGACGCATGACAGATGACCTGCCCGTCCCCGTCGTGGTCGATCCTGATACTGGTATTTGGTCGGTCGACGGCCTGCCCGTGGCCCTGATTCCGCGCCACTACTGGGCGCAGATCATGCAAGAGGTGGAAGCCAAGATAGGCAACGAAGAAGCACAAAAGCTATATTTTGATGGCACCTACAAGGCCGCCTATTTCTGGTGCGAGAAGGAAGCCGTGA
>CAZCVU010000523.1:0-2280 GCA_964501745.1 uncultured Flavobacteriales bacterium
CTACCGTCACCAGAGTCGGCCAGAGTCCAATCCAACCACCGACGTTGACGAATAGCGCGATTTCCACCAACGGAACGCCGACGAACGCGAGAAGGAGTATCCACATACTTGCCCTTTTCTCATGGACGGCCTATGTAAAACTACACACCGACGGTCCGCCCAAGAGCAGCGACCTTGACGGGTCGTCCACTTTGGCTCTGTTTAACCCAGCGTGCGTTGCCGGTCCAGCGACCGGTGGGTCGGGCCGTGAGAAGGACTGGCATATGGGCGGTGGCTTCGGCTTCTTCGAAATTATTCTTTTCGCATGTATCGCGGCGTTCCTCGTCTACAGGCTAGGAAGCGTGCTTGGCAAGCGAACGGGTCACGAGCGGTCGCCCGGCGACATATTTGGGCGGCGTACGGGTGGCGGCAACGATAATGTTATCGCGTTGCCCGATCGCGCACGCGCCAATGGCGGCGATGAGAGTGATGGTCCAAGGTCGGTAGCTGCGGGCGTCACCCAGATCAAGGTTGCAGACCCATCGTTCGACGAGGATCAATTTGTACAAGGCGCGAGGACGGCGTTCGAACTAGTTGTCAAAGCCTTCGCTGCCGGTGACGGAAAGACGTTGAGATCACTGCTCAGCGATCAGGTATACGAGAACTTCGCAAAGGAAATCCGGGCCCGCGAAATCGCCAACTACACCCATGAGACGACACTCGTCAGCATAACCTCAGCAGATATCATCGAAGCGAACATGGAAGGTCGCGGCGCATTCATCACCATACGCTTTATCAGCGACCAGGTTAATGCAACGCGCGATTCGGCAGGCGAAATGGTCGAGGGTGATTCCGAAGTTGTCGCCGAGGTAACCGATCTCTGGACGTTTGCGCGTGACACGCGGTCCGCAGACCCCAACTGGACGCTGGTCGCAACCCGCAGCCCAGATTGATCTTCCGGAAATGCGTCTTCCGTCGAGCTCTGCCGAGATCTTGCGCCGGGTCGCGCGGATCAGCCGGCGAATGGCCGCATTAGCTGCTCTGTCGGCCGCTGCGGTAGCTTGTGCACCGCCACCTGAAGCAGAGGATCATCTCGCCCTCAAGCCGCTTGCATTCGAGGACCTCAAGGGTTGGGAAGACGACAGCCTTGCTGAGGTCGTGCCGGCTCTTCTCAGGTCCTGCGCGCGCTTCACGAAATTGCCCGCGGATGCACCACTTGGTGGTCAGGATCTAGTTGCGACCGTCGCCGACCTCCACCAGCCCTGTCAAGCCGCTGCCGCGCTTCGCCAGGGAGACGACGCCGCCGCCCGCGCCTATTTCGAACTCTGGTTCACACCCTTCCAGGTGACCAATGGCGGCGATGCTGAGGGCCTCTTCACTGGATATTTTGAAGTCGGTCTCGAGGGCCGGTTGAAGCCCGACGAAACCTACAACGTTCCGCTTTACAAGTTGCCGGACGACCATGTCACGATCGAGCTCGGCGAGTTCGACGCGGCCTTAGCGGGCCGCAACCTTGTTGGCAGGGTCGAAGACGGAAAGCTCAAGCCCTATCCGGCGCGCATCCAAATTGATGCTGGCAGGCTCGCCGGACGGAACCTGGAACTCGTCTGGGTCCAGGATGTCGTCGATGCGTTTATGCTTCACGTTCAGGGGTCGGGTAGGATAACGCTGCAGGACGGAAGTGTGTTGCGAGTCGGTTTTGCCGGACACAACGGCCACGACTACCGGTCGATCGGCCGAGAACTCATCGAACGCGGAGAGCTCACGCTGGATCAAACGTCGTGGCAAGGAATCAGGAGCTGGATCGGCAAGAATCCTGATCGCGCGGAGTCTCTTTTAGCAGTCAACAGGCGTTATATCTTCTTCCGTGAGATCAAGGGTGAGGGTCCGATTGGTGCCCAAGGCGTGGCCTTGACGGCGGGCCGTAGTCTAGCGGTGGACACACGATTTCTGCCGCTTGGGCTGCCAATCTGGCTCGACACAAAGGAGCCCGGCAGCGAGGCGCGGCCATTGCGTCGACTGATGATGGCGCAAGACACCGGCAACGCGATTCGCTCGCCCGTGCGGGGCGATTTTTTCTGGGGGTTTGGCGATGCGGCGTTGGAGGCGGCGGGCCGCATGCGCAGCCGTGGCGGCTACTATCTCCTTCTGCCACGCAGCGTAGCGGAGCGGCTGAAAACTGTATAAGTCGGGTGTAGATCGCGAAGCGATAGAAGGACGGCGATGTGGCAAATGATGCACCTATTGTTGGCTTGTTGGTTACCTGTTTGGTGGATCTTTTCCGTCCAACTGTAGGGTTCG
>CAZCVU010000524.1:0-2036 GCA_964501745.1 uncultured Flavobacteriales bacterium
CCGCGACCTCGTGACGCTGGCGAAGGACAAGCAGAGCGAAGTGACTTTCGCCGATGTGCGCGTAGAGGGTGCGCAATTGGTCGGTGCCCTCGACGAGGGCGCGCCGATCGCCGAGAACCTCATCGAACTCGCGACCGCGCTGCTATGCTCCCAAATGTTGGGCGCGACCCGCAAGGACATGGAGATGGCGGTCGAATGGTCGAAGTACCGTAAGGCCTTCGGTCAGCCGATCGGTGCATTCCAGTCGCTGCAGCACATGTGCGCCGACATGCTGATGTGGGTCGATGGCGGCGATCTCCTGACCTACGAGGCGTTGTGGAAAATGGACCAAGGCCTCCCCGCCGGCGTCGAAGTGTCGCAAGCCAAGGCCTTCTGCAACGAAAAATGCCAGGCGGTGGTCCGCAGTTGCCAAGTGATCCATGGCGGTATCGGCTTCATCATGGAGTTCGATTTGCAGCTCTGGTATCGCCGCGTCTGTGCCTGGACCACCCGCCTTGGGACAGCGTTCGAGCATCGCGCAAAAATTGCCCGCGCATTGTTGGACACTCCCGGGCAGGTTATCCTCGGCAGGCCGGTTCCCGTCGTGGCGGAAGATTAGTAAAATCAAACCATAGAATAAGAAGGAGGAGCGGACATGGCGACTTGTCCGGTTTGCGGCAGCCCCGTGGATGAGGAGGCTGCCAAAGCGTCATCGGGACTCACCGCGCACGGCGCAACAGAGAGTGACCCCACGAAAGGAACCAGACAGTTCCACGACGGCCAGTGGGTGTATTTCGATAGCTTGGAGTGCCGCAGTAAATTCCTGGTCAGCCCGGACGACTATTCAAGCGGGTCGTGATATGACCTGCGCGGGCTTGTGCCTTTGAGCCCGGCTTAAGGTTATCGGGGACGTACGACGTTCGGGACGATACCGGCGGACGTGGGCAGGAATCCGATGCGACCAAGCACTGCGCGGCGGGCGCGGCGCAAAGGCCTCGAGCCCTTTAGCTGATCTTCCAGATTTCTCCGGTTCGCGCCATATGACGGATCGGCGTGATGCTCTCGACCTCCCAGCCCTTGTCCTGAAGCCAGGGTTCAAAATCCGACTGGTTGGCCGCATGGCATTCCGCCAGCAGGCGGCCGTCCTCGAGGGCGATGACCGAGGTCACGGCCGTCCTCGGGTTCAAACGCCACTTATCTGTTGCCTTCAGTTCATCGGTAAATGTGTCGAGGTCGTCCCATCCAGGCGCTTTCCCGATCACGATCCAATGTCCCATGTTGTCTCCTTCGTTGGCTGGCGTTTGTTGGTGCGTCCGGCGCTGGCGACCGGGCGCGACGTTTGCTTAATTCAGGCGGCCTTAGGCGGCACGAATGGATAGGGGACTTCTCGGCCGCCGCGGACCGGCAGCACGATCGTGGCCGTACCCGGGCAAGATTCGACATCGCCTTGCAGCCGCATGCCGACATCCAGATCGATGCAACCGAGCCCGTCCATCACATTCCTGTCCGTCACCTTTGCCCAGACGGTGATGGTGTCGCCGGGAACGATCATGGCCCGATGCTGGAACCGCACCTTCCACGGCCAGCCATCGGGCAGACAAATATCCTTCAGGTAGCGCGGCAGAATACTCTGCTTCCATGAGCCCTGCCCCAGGATGTTCGGCAGACCGTCGTGATAGATGGCGAAGCTCTGATCATAATGGATACGGTGCCAGTTCTCGATCGCGGCACTCCAGCGGAACAGATGCGTCGGAGTCATCGGCCCGATCACCAGAGGCGGCAACTCCTGTCCGTCCACGATATCGTCGTAATAGGTTTGCTGCTTGGTACGAAGTTCGTCCGCGGTCACCATGATATGTTTTCTCCTTATTGTGTGACCCGGCCTAACGGCGGATGGACGACGCGCTTAGGATGCAAAGAACGTCACCGTCCTGGTTCGTATAGGTCGTCTCGACCGTTACGACGAGCATCGGGGTGCCATCCTTGGTGACGCGCCCCTTGACGTCGGCGTATTTCGCCTGACTGAAGATATGATCGCCAAGCTTGGGATATTGGCG
>CAZCVU010000524.1:2046-2280 GCA_964501745.1 uncultured Flavobacteriales bacterium
GCCTTCGCGCACCCCGCCGATGCCGTCGGAATTCGGATTCTCCCGGAACGCGCGCGTGATCGGATCGTCAACACCGGCCAGGGTCTTGCGCCCGATATACGAACAATAGATCGGTGGCGCGACGACACCGCCGAATCTCGTTTCCTTGGCGAATTCGTCATCCCAGTAACGCGGATCGGGGTCCATGATCGCGTTCGTGAAGATACGCAAGCCTTCACGCTCGATCCCCCATGG
>CAZCVU010000525.1:0-2277 GCA_964501745.1 uncultured Flavobacteriales bacterium
TGACGATAAGCTTGCCGAACAGTTCTCACGCCACGCCGAGTTGGAGGACGATCCGATTTGGCGGATGCCGCTGTGGAAGCCTTACAGTCGGCTTCTGAATGGCAAGGTGGCGGATCTGAACAACGTTTCGGACGGATCTTTTGGCGGCGCTATTACCGCGGCGCTGTTTCTCGACGCCTTCGTTGGCAAAGATGTGCCGTGGGCGCATTTTGATATCATGGCCTGGAATCCGGCTACTCGTCAGGGTCGGCCCGAAGGCGGCGAGGCGATGGCGATGCGGGCTGCCTTTGCGGTTATCGCAGCCCGGTTTTCAAAGTCTTGAAAACCTGCGAGAAGCTCCGGCTGGCCACTTAATAGTGTTGTTGCAACCTAGCATCTCCGTTCTTTGACGATCGGCGGTACTAGTATCCAAGTTCCCGGTTCACCAGCCCTTCCGGCGTTTCGCCGGCCTCGATACGGGCAATGTTCGCGGCGATCGTCCGTGCGGCGCTGGCGGTGTCGGTGCGGCTTGAAACATGCGGCGTAACAACGATCTTGGGATGCGCCCAGAACGCATGGTCTGGTGAAAGGGGTTCGGTCGCGAATACATCGAGACTGGCGCCTGCGAGCTGGCCGGAGTCCAATGCCGACAGGACATCTTCTTCGACCAGGCTCTGGCCGCGGCCGGGGTTGATGAGGAAGGCACCCTTAGGGAGTTTGGCGAGCAAGTTGCGGTTGAGTATGCCCGTGGTCGCCGGCGTGAGCGGCAATAGGCAGACCAGGATTTCGGTTTGCGCAAGAAACGGTGAAAGACCTTCGGGGCCGTGAAACGACGCCACCTCGGCTATGGTTTTGGGCGTCCGCGACCAGCCGGTGACGTTGAATCCAAGCGTAGTCAGTGCCCGCGCCGCGTCGCAACCCAGCTTGCCAAGCCCCATCAGGCCGACCCGTCGATCCCATGCCGGCGGGACGCGCAGCTGTTTCCACAATTTGTGACGCTGTTGTTCGTCGAGCTCGGGCTGCCGTCGGTGGTAGTGGAGCACGTGCTGCACGACATACTCGGTCATGCCCTGGGTCAGCACATCGTCTATCAGGCGAACAATCGGCACATCCGGCAGCTCGGGATCGACCTTCAGGTGATCGACGCCAGCGCCCATTGAGAATATGTACCTGAGGTTGGGAAAGGTCTTGAGCTCGCCCGCTGGCGGCTCCCAGACAACGGCGTAACGGACTTCAGTCCTGTCGCCCGGCTCATCCCAGTCCCGGATCTCCTCGTCGGGCAGTTCCCGGCGAAGAATGTCGCGCATATGACCTGGTCTCGGCCATGGATACCGGACGACTAGCGCCATGTATGGATTTCCGTTCGGGTACGCATGATCAGGTGCTGATGACGTCGCTGTCGACGGCCTCGAGCTCGAATGCGGCCGCCATCAAGGCCTTGGTATAATCGTGCTGCGGCTGCTCGAATATCTGCGCGGCTGACCCCTCTTCGACGGCCACGCCCTGGCGCATGACGATGATGTAGTCGGCCAGTGCCCGCACGACTTTGAGGTCATGGCTGATGAACATGTAGGCGAGTTTGTGGCGCTGCTGCAGGTCCCGCAGCAAGTCGACGATTTGCGCCTGGACCGACATGTCGAGTGCCGATGTCGGTTCGTCGAGCACGACCAGTCGCGGTTTCAAGACCATTGCCCGCGCGATGGCAACGCGTTGACGTTGGCCGCCGGAGAACTCATGCGGGTAGCGGTGCCGTGTCCCGGGATCGAGATCGACCTCGCGCAGCGCCTGCGCCACCATTTCGTCGCGTTCCGCCCGGTCACCTAGCTTATGCACCTTGAGGCCTTCCTCGATGATCTCAGCCACCGACATCCGAGGGCTCAACGACCCGTAGGGGTCCTGAAATACGATCTGCATCTCACGTCTAAGCGGTCTCAATTCTTTGGAGGACAGGTCTTGCACATCGTGCCCCATGAAAGAAATTGCGCCACGGCTGCGCTCGAGCCGGAGCAGCGCCATACCAAGCGTCGTCTTGCCGCAGCCCGACTCGCCAACGATGCCGACCGTCTGGCCTTCTCGAATGGTGATGGAGAGCCCATCGACGGCCTTGACGTAGGCCGCGGTCCGTCGAAGTACGCCCTTCTTGATGGGAAACCAGACGCGAAGATCGTCGCCATGAAGGACGACCGTTGCGTTTGAATCGGCAGGCACTTTCTCCCCCGTAGGCTCGGCCGCGAGCAGGTGTTTCGTGTAGTCGTGCCGTGGCGACTCGAAAATCTCTGCTGTCGGTCCAGCTTCAAC
>CAZCVU010000526.1:0-2264 GCA_964501745.1 uncultured Flavobacteriales bacterium
CGTCAACGCCGGATGTATGTAGAGCTTCATCGCTGGATCCCCCCTGGGTTGTTGCACGATCGGGCGCACCCCGTCAGGTGTCGCGGCCGGTTTCGAGGCCAACGCCACGCCCCGACTACCCAGCGTTCTGATATCCTGCTACGGTATGCCAACTTGAACGAATATGCGCAGGCGGCCATCAAGGGCGCCGCGTCCGGCATCGACCAGGGCAGGAGACACGGCGATGAAGACGCTGAGACTGGAGACGACGGCTCCGTTCCAGGGGCTCGCGGAGCTGGTGGCCGACGACGAAGGTCTGTTCGCGGCCGAGGGCATCGAGATCAAATGGGTCGAGCGCGACCACTCGCCGCGCCGAACCGAGACCGCCGTCACCAGCCCCGACGGCCTGTCGGCGTTCGCCAGCCACGGCTCGACCTTCGAGCGCGGCGGCGCCGACATGTACAATGCCTGCGAATGGGGCAACTACCGGCGCGTCCAGGACACCGAGGTCCGCGGCCGCCAGGTCGGGCGACGCTCGATCGTGGTCTGCGCGGCCCTCGTCGTGCCACCCGATTCGGACGTCTACACGCCACAGCAACTCGCCGGCAAGCTGGTCGGCGTGCCGTATTATTTCGGCACCCACTACCTCGTCATGCATCTGCTCGACGGCTTCATGCCGCGCGACATGATCAAGACCTGCCGCGCGCCCAACGGCTCGGCGGCGCGCTACGACGCGATGAGAAACAACGAGGTCGCGGCCACCACCCTGACCGAGCCCTATATCACCCTGGCCGAGAAGGAAGGCTGCCGCATCGTCTCGGAGGCGCTCTATCACGGCACCGAGGTGATCTCCGACGCGGTCGACGCCGAGACCTATGCCGCCTTCAACCGTGCCGTCCGCGAGGCGGTCCGGCGCATCAGCGCCGACAAGCGGAGCTATCTCCACTACTTCCTCGACCACCACGAGGGTCAGCACCCCGGTCTCGCGGCGCTGACCATCGACGACCTGCGCCCGAGCCGTATCCAGATGGTCGATCCCAAGCCGATTCCCGAGGACGAGCTGCGCCGCACCTACGAGTGGATGCGGAGCTGGGACATGATCGACGACGTCGGCGAGGACAGCCTGATCGACGCCATCCGCCAATCCGAGGCGCACGGCGCGGCGGCGGAGTAGGTCGGCCGGGCGCGCCTCCCGGGCGGCCGGCGGCCGCTCATGCGGGGACGACGGGGCGTCGTTGGTGTCGTCAGGGCGCCGCGGCGTCGCCGACTTCCGTCGCCGCCGTCTCGATCACCAGATTGAGTGAATCACCGGTCGAAGTCAGCGCGACGATGGCGGCGACCGAGACCAGGGCGGCGATCAGGCCGTACTCGACCGCCGTCGCGCCGTCGCAGTTTCTCAAGATCTTGAACAGGTTGATCGACATGCTTATGCGCCCGAATTTCTGATTGGGAACAACCTAGCGCCAAGCGATTAACGACCTCTGATCACGGATCCTGCAATTCCAAGCCGTGCGGGAAGATCTCCGAGCGCTCGGGGCTTTGCTAACGGGCGCTTCCACCGCGGCCTGATGCATAGCCTTGAATTTCAAGGATAAATCCATCTTGTTGAATTTCTGTGGATGAATTGTGGAAAAATTCGAATCTTATCCACAGAAAAAACGCCCATTGTTTTCGTTTTTTATTGATTGAGGTTTTGTTTTGTCTGAACATCCTTTTGTGGAGTTTGGTCTTCGGATCGATCTTCATCGGATCCGGAAGCCCTCGGGCGGAAGGGTTCGGTCGGCCGGGAAGCCTTCGGGTGGAAAGGTTCGGCGGGTCGGTGGCCTTCGGGCCTCGTCTTATCGGACCGGGAAGCGTGGAGACGGATGGGTCGGCGGGCCGGGAAGCCTTTCGGTGGAACGGTTCGGGGGGTCCCCGCCTTCGGGCGGACGGCCCAACGGATCGGAAAGCGGGAAGACGGAAGGGCCAACGGGCCGGGAAGCCCTCGGGTGAAACGGTTTGGCGGAGTGGCGGCCTTCGGGTCTCGCTTCATCGAACCGGGACGCGTGAAGACGGAACGGTCCACCGGGTCGAGTTGCTTTCGAGCCGCCGGTTCGATGGGATGGGGGTCTTCGGGTCACCGGATCAACGGACGGAACGCCTGAAAACGGATCGGTCCAGGAGGCGTCAGGAGGGCTCTTCGGAGCACGCTGCAAGGACCCCGCGTCCAAGCACCTGGCGCCTCCACTTATTTCAGCCCGCCTTATTCATCAAACCCGTAGCATTCGGTCGCGTTGCACGTGATG
>CAZCVU010000527.1:0-2258 GCA_964501745.1 uncultured Flavobacteriales bacterium
TTTCCGGTTCATGCCGATCACGCGGTTATCGGTTTGATGGACCCTGCACATGGCCCGTTTGTCCATCAGGCCTGGTGGTGGCGCAATCGCCAGTCGATCCACGAGAAAGCGAAACGCTTTGTGCCATCGCATCTGGGTTTCACGATGGTGCGTCACACGCCGTCGTCGAACTCCGCGGCCTATCGCATTCTTGGAGGCGAACCCAGCACCGAGATCTCGTTTCAGCTCCCCGGGGTTCGTATCGAGTACGTGCGGGCCAGCGCCGGCGTGCTGTGCGGCCTAACCGCTGTGACGCCGATCGACGATACCCAGACGGACGTGAATCACGCGATTTACTGGACGGTGCCATGGCTGACTCTGCTGAAGCCGATCGTCTGGCATTTCGCTGGGTTGTTTCTCAATCAGGACCGCGTCATGGTCGTTAAGCAGCAGCAAGGTCTTGCTTTTAATCCGACGCTCTCGTTGATTGACGACGCCGACACGCAGGCAAAGTGGTACTACCGCTTGAAGCGTGAATGGCAGGCGGCTGAAGAGGACGGGCGGAGGTTTCAGAATCCGGTGCGGGAAACCGTTCTGCGCTGGCGCAGTTGAGCACTGGGGCACTATTCTGGCGCACCACTCCGGCTGCTCCTGACCGATAGCTGGCATTGTGCCGGCTGAGGTGCGCGGATATCCGGTGGGCGTCGTACCGTGCCCAGGATGAACGGTTCCGCGGCCGTTGTGTTAGAACCCGGGCATATGAATTCGTGGGGCCCCGCGGACGCCCCTGCGAGGTGAAGGATCTCTGATGTCAGAGCTGCAAGCCAAGGAAGCCCGACCCACCGATGTCACTCGGATTCTGGCCGAGAACAGTATGGGTGTTGCGTTTGACACTCTGCCAAAGGACGCGGTCGAGATGGCCAAGCACTGCTTGCTCGACTGGCTCGGCGTGACCCTGGGCGGCTCGATCGAGCCGCTGACTCAGATTTTGATTGAGCAGGCGATGCGAGATGGCGGGAGCGATCATGCGACAATTCTCGGCGACGGCCGCAAGGTCAGCCTGGCCCAGGCGGCGTTGATCAACGGCAGCGCCGGACACGCGCTTGACTTCGACGACGTGCAGGCGAACCTGCGGGGCCATCCGTCGGCGCCGGTGTTCCCGGTGGTCCTGGCGATCGCCGAGAACGAGGGCCTGGCGGGCCAGGATATACTAGTCGCCACGGTCGCCGGCTTCGAGGCCGAATGCCGGATTGGCGCCTACATGGGTGATAGTCATTTCAATCGCGGCTGGCACGCAACTGCTACGATTGGCACCTTTGGGGCTGCCGCCGGCGCGGCGCGCGCAATGGGGCTCGACGCCGAAACCTGTGGTGTCGCCTTTGGCATCGCTGCGAGCCAGGCAGCAGGCCTGAATTCGATGTTTGGTACCATGACCAAGGCATTGCACGTCGGCAAGGCGGTGCAGAACGGCCTGCTTGCCGCCCAGCTCGCGTCACGCGGCTTCAGCTCCTGCGAAGATTCTCTGGAATGCCACCAGGGCCTCGCTTTCACGCAATCCGACGACGCTCTGGTCGCGGAGGCGCTCAAGGGCATTGGCGAGCGCTACGAAATCACCGGCACCTACTTCAAATACCATTCGGCATGCTACGACACGCAAAGCTCGATCGAGGCGGCGCTGAAGATCCGCGCCGCCCACGACATCGATCCCGATGCGATCGAGCGGATCGTTATCGAGGTCGAAGCGGAAAGCATGAACGTCTGCGGCATTCCGCACCCGAAGACCGGGCACGAGGGTAAGTTCAGCCTGCGCTACACCACCGCATTGGCGCTCAGCGGCGCGGATACCGGGGCGACGCAGTCCTACCATGACGACAAGGTCAACGACCCGGCGATGGTAGCGCTCTACGAGAAGGTCACGGTCGTGCCAAAGCCGGGCATGGGCACCAAGTTCGGCGACGTGACGGTCCACCTGGCCGACGGTACCGTGCTGCGTGAGACGGCCGATATTACACCACTCGCCGTGCCGGACTTCGATCGTCAGTGGGCGAGCCTGACGGACAAATTCGACAGCGCCGGTAATCGGTCGGGCGGAGAGCCGTGAGGTGATCGACATCGTTGGCGACTTCGAGAACGCTGCCGATCCGTTCCGGCTGATTGCACTGTGCGGCAAGGCCGGCTGATCGCCTGCCGCCGCGAGGGCGCCGCGGGCGAGCCGCACAAATTTGCCCGAGGACCGGGTCTTGAGCGTTTCGAAAAGTGTCAACTCGTGATCGAAGGCA
>CAZCVU010000528.1:0-2255 GCA_964501745.1 uncultured Flavobacteriales bacterium
GTTTTGGAATGCACCGCTCGACGACGAGCAGCACGCCGAACATGCTTGTGTCTCGGCGCTGGCCATGTTCGAGGAGCTGAAAACGCTAAATGCGGCCCGTCAGAAAGAAGCCGAGGAAGCCGGTGAGGAATTCTTGCTCCTCAACGTCGGCGTCGGCATCAACACCGGCGATTGCGTCGTCGGCAATATGGGATCGGAACAGCGTTTTGACTACTCGGTCCTTGGCGACCCGGTCAATCTCGCGGCGCGGCTGGAGGGGCAGTCGAAAAACTACGGTGTCAAGGTCGTCATCGGCGAGGATACGCTCGACAAATTCAACACACCCGACAATCAAAACAGCAAGTTCGCCACATTGCCGCTCGACAAGATTGCGGTGAAGGGCAAATTGGAGGCGGTTTCGATCTTTACCCTGCTGGGCGACGCCGAACGCGCGACCTCGCCCGAGTTCCTGAAGCTGAAGGACGCTCATGAGACAATGATCACCGCCTATCTGGAACAGGACTGGGACAAAGCCGTGCAGCTCTGCAACGACTGCCGAGCCCTCGACAATGGCGAGATGTCGGGATTCTACGATCTCTACGAGGAACGCATTGCCGAGTATCGCGAAGATTCACCTGGTGCCGATTGGGACGGCGTCTATATCGCCACATCAAAGTAGTTCGGCCGCAACCCCGCATTGGCTCAACCGAAGAGCAGACGCAAGGCTGGACAGCCCGCATTGTGAAACATGACCTCGAGACGCTAAAGCTCGACAGGGTCGGCGATCACGTATTGGTCGTCACTCTGAATCGGCCGCAAGTCGCCAACGCCATCAATTCACGCATGATGGAGGAGCTGGCCGATCTATGGGTAGCCTTCGGTGAAGATCAAGGCGACCTGCGTTGCATCGTCTTGACCGGCGCCGGCGATCGCGTGTTTTGCGCCGGCGCGGACCTCAAGGAGCGCGACGGACTAAGCCTTGTGGACTGGCGGGCACAGCATGCGATACTTGAACGCGGTGTTCTCGCAATTGTCGACTCCCCGATACCGATCATTGCTGCGGTCAACGGGGCTGCCTATGGCGGCGGCTGCGAATTGGCATTGCTTGCCGACTTCATCTACGCCGCCCGCTCGGCCCGCTTTGCGCTCCCGGAAGTTACCCGCGGCATCATGCCGGGCGCCGGCGGCACGCAACACCTGCCATGGGTCGTAGGGATTGGACGTGCGAAGGAAATCATACTTACGGGACAACCGTTCGACGCTGAGACTGCAATGCGCTGGGGAATCGTCAACCGTGTTTGTGAAGAGGCACAATTGTTGGACGCAGCGCTTGCTACGGCAAACATCATCGCAGCCAATGCGCCGGTCGCCGTGCGGCAAGCAAGAAAAGCAATGGAGGCGGCACGCAAGAGCAGTTTTCGGACTGCCTACGAGTTTGAGATGAAGGCCTACGAGCAGACGGTCGAAACCGAGGATCGGATCGAAGGTGTCCGGGCCTTCAACGAAAAGCGCAAGCCGAGTTTCAAGGGGAGCTAAGGACTAGGCGATGGTTGCCGATGCGGACGGACGTCCTGTGGTTGATACGGTCACCATGGAGCTCGGGGACGACTATCCTGAGATTCGCGACGCCGTATCGAAGATTTGCGCGCAGTTTCCGGGCGCATACTGGCGTGAGCTCGACACCGAAGGCGCCTATCCGACAGCGTTCGTTCAGTCCCTCACCAAAGCCGGATATCTGGCGGCGCTGATACCGGAAGCTTATGGCGGCGCAGGCCTGCCGCTGCGGGCGGCATCGGTGGTGCTTGAAACGATCCATGAATGCGGCGGAAACGCCGGCGCCTGCCACGCACAGATGTACATCATGGGCACCCTCCTGCGGCATGGCAGTGAGGCACAAAAACAAACCTACCTACCGGCGATCGCCAGCGGCGAATTGCGTCTGCAGGCATTCGCGGTCACGGAGCCGGACTCCGGTTCGGATACGGCAAGACTAAAGACGCGGGTCGACAGAGATGCGGACGGCTACGTCGTCAATGGACAGAAAATCTGGACCAGCCGGGCCCTGCATTCGGATTTGATGCTGCTTCTTGCGCGCACGACGCCGGTAGAAGACGAAGACAAGCGGACCACGGGCCTCTCAGTCTTTCTTGTCGACATCCGCGAGGCAATGCTGGCCGGCGGCAATCTCGACATCCGTCCCATCGACACCCTCATCAATCACCACGCAACCGAGATCTTCTTCGACAATCTGCGGATTCCTGATGCAAGCCTGATCG
>CAZCVU010000529.1:0-2248 GCA_964501745.1 uncultured Flavobacteriales bacterium
ACGACGACGGCGTCCGCTTCGCGCTGGCGTCCGCGCGCCGCAGGATCGCCGAATTTGATATTCCGGCTTCGGATGTAAAACATAGAAAAATCGACTTAACGAATTGGAACTAAAGCCAAACACCTCTCAATAACAAGATAAGATCAAGGCAGGCGGCTCAGGTCGCAAGAGCTGCTGCACCGTAGGACACGGACCCGATCCGCGCGAGACTGGTTGCCTTGCCGTCCTCGTTCTCGAGGCGCAGATCGGTGATCACGCCAGCCTCGCGCCTGGCCAGGACGGCCAGGCGCGCGTCCCAGAACATCGGTCGCTTGAACCAGATCGAGATGTCGAGCGTGTCGGGCGGCGCCTCCTCGGCCAGGGCGGCAAGCAACAGGTGCACACCCATCAGCCCGGCGGCGATCGGTGCACGAAAGCCGTGCGCCCGCGCTACTTCGGGGTCGGAATGGATCAAGTTGCCCGCCTCGTCGCTGTAGCGCGCGACCGGCTCGGGGCTGAAGCGGGTCTCGGAGAGGGCGACGAACCCCTCGGAGGTGTCGGGCGGCCGATCGACGGGGCCGGGCGCCGCTTCGCCGGACATCGGGCCGGGACGCAGGCTGGCGCGCTCGATCATCACCGGACGCGTGCCGTCCTCGGTCTCGAATTCGAATGAGCTGCGAATAACCTGGCCCTTGGCATGGGCCTCGACCGCAGTGATCCGTCCGCTCTGCGTCAGCGAGTTGCCGAGGTAGAGCGGCCGGGTTTGCGTGAAGCGCTGGAACATGTGGACTTGGCCGGTGAGCTCGAGGCCTGACTCCAGCATGGCGCGCAGGACTTGGAAGCCGAGCAGCGTGATGTCGAGCCGATCGCCATAGAGTGCCGGATCGATCCCGCAGCACGCCAGCTTCGCCGCCTGATAGTCCGGCACGATAGCGAAGCGACGCGACGGATACTCAAACCCCACGCTCAAGGCTGGTTGGGTAAAGTCTTTTGATCGATTGTGTTTATCTGACAATCTTCATGCCCCATTTCAATATTTATTGCTCTGGCGTCGGCATCAAGGCCATTGCGATATCACCAAAAGAACCGATGCAAAATAGCAGACCACGGAGCCGAGAAAAGGACGGCCAGCCCAGACCGTGTCGGCGCGCCAGCAATCCAAGCCGTGCCGAGGTCCGATCGTGCGGGAACGCCGTCCCCTATGCTACCGTTATCGGCGAGCCGGAGAGCGGTTTCAGGACCAGCGAAAGGCCTCACTATGGCGCCAGTTGACGCGAAACGATTTGAAGGCATGAAAGTCTCGGACGTACTCCAACATGCGGCCGATACCGTCGAGACGGCTGCCGCGGCGTTGACGGACGCCAAATCGATTTATGAGCTTTGTCTTCAGCAGGATATCGGGCCCTATCGCCGCGGCCGCATCCGCCAGGATATTTGGCAGATCGACCGGAGGCTCGGGGAATCATCGTTGTTCTACTCGCAAGCCGGTCAGGACCGCTTCCTCTACGATAAGTTCTTCCAGGGCAAGAGAGACGGCGTTTTTGTCGAAATTGGCGGCTACAACGGCTGGATCGGGAGCAACTGCTATTTTTTCGAACTATGCATGGGGTGGCGCGGCCTTATCGTAGAGGCCTCGGCACGGCTCGCCCAACAGATCGCCCACCTTCGAAGCAATCCCGTCGTCCAAGCCGCAATTGCCGACCGTGATGGCACCATGGAATTCCTCGAGATCACGGCCGGGCTCATCCAGATGAGCGGCTTGGCCGACTACTATGTTCCCAAGACCCTCGAATCGGTGCGGCGCAATCCGGCGCATGCCGAAACGGCGACGATGGTGCCGTCGATGCGCCTTGAGACCCTGCTGCGGACCCATGGTCTGGACCACGTCGACTATTGCTCGATCGACGTCGAAGGGGCGGAACGGGCGATCCTTACGGACTTCGACTTCGCCGCCTTCGATATCTCCGTGCTGTCGGCGGAAAACAATCAGGGCGACGAGTCGGGCTCGGTCCGCGACATCATGGAGGCTGCGGGCTACCAGTTGGTCGAGATCATCGGCGCCGACGAGATTTATCGGAAACCGACCTGAAAGCGGTAGTATCGGTGACGTTTGCGGAATGATCGGGACTGGGCGAGCTACGGACAATCGTCCCACCCGAGGTGTTGCTGTCGCCAGGCTTCAAGCCCAGGCGGCGATTCCGGCGTAGACGACGCCGGCCCAGAATGTGAAGTTGAGCGTCAACATCGCCAGCGTTCAGGGTTTGCAATC
>CAZCVU010000530.1:0-2247 GCA_964501745.1 uncultured Flavobacteriales bacterium
GTCGTCTGCCGCGTTGGGATCATTCAATAGCCGGCTGATAGAACTGGCCAATGCCGCAGCATCGTCGACCGGTGCCAGAAGGCCCGCGCCGCTGCTGCCGATCAGCCACCGTGGGCCTTGCGATGCCGACGCAACAACCGGGCATCCGTGGGCCCAGGCCTCGATGATCACGTTGCCAAGCGGCTCGTGGCGGGAAGGACAGACAAGCATGTCTGCAGTCGCCAATAGTGCCGCTGCATCGCTGCGCCAGCCAAGCCAGCGTACGCGGTCCGCGACGCCGAGACGGCGTGCCTGGTTTTCCAAGGTGTTTCGCAATCTACCCTCGCCGGCGATCCAAAGGTAGGCGTTGGCTATGCCTGGTAGCGCATTGAGCAAGACGTCAAATGCCTTGTTTTGGTGCAATCTGCCGAGCGCCAACAAGAGCGGCACGTCCTCCGGTGTATCAAAGTTCGCGCGATCGATCGGCGGTGCAGGCGTTCCGTCGACAAAATTCGGTAAAAACGTCACGCGGTCAAGCGGCCAATCCTGCTGGATCAGGTAATCGCAAATGTCCCGCGTATTTGCGATCAGATGATCGCAGTGGCGATAGTATTTGAGCTTATAGTAACCGCCGAGGCGAGCGACCAGAACATGCTCTCCTCGTGGACAATATCTTGCTGCACGGCTCATCCAGGCGACCACGATATCGGGCTCGAAGGTGGAGATTTCCCGTTTCAAATGTGGCCGCGTGAGCAGGTCCGGTATGCCGCCAAAAGATAATTCTATTGGATGCAGGTCCAGCTTTCGCAACGCGGTCGCCCGCTCCGGGTTATGGCGAATGACCACGTGCTCCTCGATGCCAGCGCGGGAAAGCGCGCCGACAAGGCGGATGAAAAAGCTCTCGGCACCGCCATGGCGTGCGCCAGCCATGACCTGAAGTACGCGCGTCACCCCTCCTCCAATCGTGCCTTGAGATATGACAGAATTGGGTAGAGGCCCGCAAACAGCGCAATAAGAAAGCCATACGGGCCTTCGCGATAACCGCGTCGGGTCACGTAGCACTTCCAGAAGCGCGAGAAGATGCGACGGATATTTGCTGCCATGCTGCCGATATCGCCGGTATCTCGCAGATCGGCGGCGCGCGCTGTTGTGTACCGATCAAGACGGTGAATCATGTCGGAGATGTTCCGGTCCACATAATGGATCATCGGCGTCGTAAGTCGTCCCTGCTGTCCTTTGAATTCGACCTTCGGGTGAATCCGCTGATCGCCCCATTGCTTGGCGCCGGCCCGAAACAGCCGTGCCGTGGCGCTGACTCCCCACGCCGCGCCCCAGCCAAATCGCACCAAACGGTCACCGACGTAGTTGTCGTACGGCACCAAGAAGTAGCTGTCGGAAGTTTGTAAAATGATGTCGCGAATCTCTTGTGCCAGCGCCGGCGGTACCCGCTCGTCGGCATCTACCTCAAGAATCCAATCGCCGGTACAGGCCGCGATGCCGGTATTGCGCCGCGCACCTTCGATTTCCCAAGCGCCTTCAACCAGTCGGTCGGTAAACCGCGCTGCTATCTCGCGTGAACGGTCGGTGCAGCGGTCGAGTAGAACGATGATTTCATCGGCAAATCTGAGTGATTCGAGGCAGTCGGCAAGTTGTTGTTCCTCGTTATGTGCGACAACCAACGTAGACAGCATAGGTATTTCGCTCATGCTGCAGCTGCCTGTGCGCGTCGCCAAAGCGTGCTGGCCGCCTCTTCGGCGGCATCGACCGTCAGGCCGTCCATCAGCGAATCGGTGGTCCGGTGATCATAGTCCGGCGTGCCGGTGAGCTCGTCAAAACTCTCGGGTGTTTGGACCCAAGCGGCGTTCTCGCCCCACGGTGCATAGAGCTCTGGCCGGCTGGGGCCAAACAAGCTCAAGGTCGGTACACCAGCTGCGGTCGCCATATGCGCCAGACCGGAATCATTGCCAACGAAGAAATCGCAACGTTTAAGACAAGCAGCGATCTCCGTCAGATCCGCCTGGCCGACCAGGTCTATGACCCGTTCCTTGGGAAGATGCCGGAACAACTCTTCGGTTTGACGGCGTTCTTGCGCCGCTGCAAGGATGGCGATTCGGGCGGCCGGAAGTATGCCCTCCTTGGAGGTTAGTCGATCTGCCAGCAGCGAGAATTTCCGAATATCCCATTGTTTCCCTCGCCAATTTGCTGCCGGTGCCAGGGCCAACACCGCCGGTCCGTCGGGGATAAACTTCGCCGCCGTCGCATTGTCCT
>CAZCVU010000531.1:0-2245 GCA_964501745.1 uncultured Flavobacteriales bacterium
AGGGTCGTTTGCCGAGAAGGGCGAGCGATCTAACAGAGGATCAAAAATCTGACGCGGATTATGCGAACCTGTGTCGCGCGAAATTCGATAAACTCTATAATCACTATAACCCAAAGGGCAGCCGTACTTACATTTCTGGAATCAACTTACGTCTTGTCAATTTCACTTTCGCAAATCTTTGGAGCTTAGGTTTTAAGAACATTGATTTTAGGGGTGCTGATTTTGTTGGCGCCGATATGCGAAGAACCGAATTTCACGATTCTGACCTGAGGAATGCCAATTTCAACTCAACGTCCTTTCATAACGCCCATCTTGTTAACACGTTTCTTTCTGGAGCCACTTTTGCCTTTTCGAATTTGGCCGACACAAATATTGGAGCTCAAAAACCGGAACAAACCATTGACATGCTGGCAGCTAGGTCAGCGAGCAACCTTGGTCTGATACGTTTTTCAACATTTAGGGGGGAATTCGCTTTGTCTTTCTTGCGAAGCCAGTTTCGTAAGGCTGGGCTCAAGAAGGAAGCTAAAACAATCACACATGCCATAAACAGAGCCCATAGATTGAACCAATGGGACCTGGTTGTGTTTCGTACCGTGTGGATCAAAACATTTGAAAGTTTCATAGCTGCATTTGGTCCACTCATTGTAAGCACTTTCATGTACGTGTTCTTCGAATTAACAAGCGGGTATGGTTTGTATCCAGCCAGACCGCTCATCATTCTGATGTCTTTCGTACTGATCTTTGCGCCATTCTATTTTGCGGCCATCGTTCGTCCCTCAGAAAAATTCGCAATTTCCCGGGAATGGCTTGATAACAATTCATGCGATCGAAATACGCTACTACGCGCCGGAGTCGGCGCCATCACCTGGGCCGTATACTTTAGTTTGTTGGCGGCGTTCCACATCGGTTGGCGTGAATTAAATGTGGGTAACTGGATTTCGAGAATGCAGCCAAGAAATTATTTACTAACCGCGGTCGGCTGGGTCCGCACCGTCTCGGGGCTGCAATTCGTGATCAGCGTTTATTTGCTGGCGCTATCAGCACTGAGTTATTTCGGGGACCCGTTCGGCGGTTGATAGATCGGTATCGATATTTTCTCGGCTATTGGTATATGATTTGATCAGCCCATCGCTGGTGAACTACACATACGGCGCGACGAGCAAACATTTTCCTACGCCCATCCCATTATTAACTCGGTTTAGAATGAATGCAAAAGCGAAAGCACAGGCCGTTAATGACTGCTTGTGGCTAAACCCGGTCCTGACGCTCGCTCTAGCCAAACGTCCGCTTCCCGCGAGTGAAGCCGACATTACGTGTTTGAGATGCTTGCATTACATGCTTGCGGCCGGTTTGTCTCCTATGGGCCAGACCGAACGTTCTTGACTTCTCCCCATAGTTGAAGAATCGAAACCGAGGCAGGACCACGATCGCCCCGAGGCTTGCGGGGCGTGGCGCATTGCGCTAACCACGACGGACGAACACGGCCCCGTACCATCTCTCAGGCGACAAAACTCGCGCGAAGGAGGAGAAGTTGGCCGCACCAGACTTCCTGATCCACGAGCCCAAGGACAATGTCGGGGTGGTGGTCGTCGAGGGGGTTCAGCCCGGCAAGTCGATGACCGGGTGGTACCTCAGCGGCGCCGACCCGATCACGCTCAAGGCGCTGGACGCCATCCCGCTCGGGCACAAGGTCGCGCTCGCCGGGCTCAAGGCGGGCGACACCATGATGAAGTACGGCCACGACTGCGGCGAGCTCGTCGCCGCGGTCAAGAAGGGCGGCCACGTCCACGTCCACAACGCCAAGACCAAGAGGTGGTAGAGATGGCCAAGGGGCTGAGCTTCTGGGGATACCGGCGCGCCAACGGACGGGTCGGCATCCGCAATCACGTCATCGTGCTCTCGCTCGACGACATCTCCAACGCCGCGTGCGAGGGAGCCGCCAACAACATCGCGGGTACGCTGGCGCTGCCGCACTCGTACGGCCGGCTGCAGTTCGGCGAGGACCTCGATCTCACCTTCCGCACGCTGATCGGCATGGGCTCCAACCCCAACGTCGCCGCCTGCGTGGTCATCGGTATCGAGCCCGGCTGGACCAACGACATCGTCGAGGGCATCGCCGAGACCGGCAAGCCGGTGTCGGGCTTCGCCATCGAGCGCAACGGCGACCTCAACACCATCGCCGCGGCGAGCCGCAGGGCCAAGGAGTACCTGCAGGCGGCCTCGGAGCTGCGCCGCGAGGAATGCG
>CAZCVU010000532.1:0-2242 GCA_964501745.1 uncultured Flavobacteriales bacterium
ATGGTGCATCTTTCAGGAACCTAACGATCCGATGGTTTCACGCCATCCAACAGTCGCTCAAACCGCGTCCTAGGAACCAATATCCGGCCCCCAATCCGTATCGTTGGAATTTCGCCTTTACGAGCCGCGTCGTAAGCACTGTTGCGACCGATGCCCAAGATCGCACCAGCTTGTGGAACCGTGAGGGTTGCCCGACCGGGATCGTCCTCGCCGTATTTATCCAGTGTTTTGACTGCTCTCATTTCAGTTCTCCGTCTGCATTTGAACGGTTTGCACCGTCGAGGATGGAAAGATTCATTATGAGCCTTGACGGCACGAAAAACGAGACGATAATATGACTTATAGAGAATTTAAGCGTGACAAGTCGCGGACATTGTATCAATTAGGCATGATAGCGTCCTATGGCCGACCTTTTTGATTTCGAGTGGTACGTGGATCAGCGCGGATACGAAGCAGTTTCTGCAGAGGAGCTTCCGGAGGGGATGGACAGGCCAATCCTTGATGATCCTCCGAAGACGGGATGGTTTCTCCGGCGAAAAGGAGGACCGCTCCGATGGTATCGGCCACTTGAAGAACACCCTGGCTTATTCCGGCGATTCGCCTGCTTGCCATATGAACCTCAGGAAATTTTACGTTTCGCCAACGAATTTGGTCTTCTTGGAGCAAACAGGGTGCATGACTTTGTAGACGGTGATTTGCAGGAGCATTTGCATGAACGGGAGGAGGACGTTCTTTGGTGGCGTCCCCACATCACTTACATGCACGATATTGTCGAGGGCATTGACCTTGGAAACGAGAACTCCATGGCTGAAGCTTTCAATCGGTCGGTGGTTCCGCCGATGAGGCCCAGAATCGAAGTCGAACACGGGAAACGGCGAAGCCTCCAGATAGCTCCCACAACATTATTGGCGGCAATGTGGTTTCAGGTTGCTGGTGAGCTTACCGACGGCACCAAGTTCAAGAAATGCCTGTCTTGCTCGAACTGGTTTCCGTTTGGCAAAGGAACAGGCCATCGACAAACCAAATCGTTTTGCGGAGATGCATGCCGGAAACGATGGCATCGGCATAAGGAAAAGGAGGGACAAAAATGAAAGGTCACATTCGTTCTCGGGGCAAGGGTTCCTGGGCGATCGTTCTCGACCTGGACAGGGACGCGAACGGCAAGCGTCGGCAGAAATGGCATTCAATTCGCGGCACCAAGAAGGACGCACAAAAGGAACTAGCCCGGCTGCTCCACCAAATAAATACCGGGGCCTACGTGGAGCCGTCGCGCATGACGGTCCGTGAATACCTTGAAGACTGGTTGGCCCACGCCAAGACCACGGTCGCGGCCAAGACGCACGAGCGGTACGCGGAGATCGTTCGTCTGCACCTTGCCCCGGCATTGGGGCACTACGCTCTGCCAAAACTCCAACCGCTCCACATCCAGAGGCACTATGCCGAGGCCCTCTGCAGTGGCCATCTGAATGGCAAGGGTGGTCTCTCTGCCCAAACTGTCCTCCACCATCACCGAGTTCTTCACAAGGCCCTGGACGGGGCTGTGAGGCTCCTGTTGTTAGCCCGCAACCCCACCGATGCCGTCGATCCACCGCGCCCTCAACAGAAGCAGGCTCGCGCCATGGACGAGGATCAATCTGCCGCCCTGTTGGCGGCCCTAAATGGCTCCCGGCTGTACACTCCGACCCTAGTGGCACTAACGACGGGGATGCGGAGGGGGGAGCTTCTGGCGCTCGCCTGGAAAGACACGGACCTTGAAGCGGGATCGATCACGGTATGCCGGTCCCTTCAACAGACAAATGAAGGTGTGTCAATCAAACAGCCCAAGTCGGGTCGAGGTCGGAGCGTTGCCTTGCCGCCGATGACAGTTGATGCCCTTCGAACCCACAAGGCGGAACAGTCGGCGGAGCGGCTCATGCTAGGGCCAGGATACGTGGGTAATGATCTGGTGTTTCCCAAGTTCGACGGTCGGTTCTGGGAACCAGACTCGTTTACCAGCATCTTCGCGGCGGCGGTAAAAAAATCAGGATTACCCCGGGTCAACTTTCACTCGACCAGACACACCCATGCCACCATCCTGTTGAAGCAAGGCATCAACCCGAAGATCGTCTCTGAGCGGCTGGGCCATGCCCGCATTGGAACGACGTTGGATGTCTACTCGCACGTCCTGCCTGGGATGCAGGCGGAGGCAGCGGATCGGATCGGCATCGCCCTGATGGCGGCAATCAACGCCCACGAATAGGGT
>CAZCVU010000533.1:0-2242 GCA_964501745.1 uncultured Flavobacteriales bacterium
GCGTGTCTTCTCGAATGGGCTTTCAGCGTCGAACGCCCAGCGCGTGTCCTGGAACAGTTCGTGGAAAAAGGGGGTGCCGTCCAGCGAGAGCTTTACCGTCCCGCGCTCGGCCAAGAGGGCGTTCCAGAATTTGCCGAACCAGCGAAAGGCGTCGGGGACCAGGTAGAAAGTCGAAGGCTGCCCGCGGGAAACGATGTACTTTCCGTCGTTACGCCGCCGCATCCCGAAATCCGGGCTCCACAGTCCACCGGGCAATACCTCCGGCCCTTCCGTGGTACGCATCACGGAGGAGCGCACCTTGAGCTGCGGAAAACCGATGCCATGGCGCTTCAGGAACAGCGACGACCATGCCCCACCCGCCAGGAGTACCGCGTCGCAGGCGATGGTCCCCTTCTCCGTTACCACTGCGGAGACTTGTCCACCTGACGTTTCGAGGCCGCGTACCGCGCAGCCTGTTAGCACTGTCGCACCGTGGCGCATCGCAGCGGTGGCGATGACGGGAGCGGCATCGGACGGCTCGGCCCGCCCGTCGCTCGGCGTCCGCAGCGCGCCAAAGTAATCCGCCCTAAGGTCTGGCAGCAGGTCTTTGAGCCCCTCCCGGCCGATTAGGTGGGTGTCGAGCTGATACTGCTTCGCGTGTTCGAGCCAGCCTTCGTAGTCGGCCATCTCCTTTTCACTCGACGCGAGGTATATCACTCCCGCCTGGACAAAGCCGGTCTCGCCCTCGATCTCCGCGTCGAGCCCACGCCAGGTCCGCAACGACTCTATGACGAGCGGCAGCTCCTTCGGATCCCGTCCCTGCTGGCGGCAAAGCCCCCAGTTGCGCGAAGACTGTTCACCGCCGACCACGCCCTTCTCGCACAATGCCACCTTGAGTCCGCGCTTGGTCAGGAACCATGTTGCCGATACGCCGACGATGCCGGCGCCGATGACGACGACATCGACATTCGATGGAACGGTCTGGGAGGCGGTGACGGGACGGACGGGCGGCGACATGGACTGCTTTCACGATGGTGATGGCGGTAACGATATATCCGTAACGCTGGTGGGACAACACGCACCCAGTGAGTCGCTACGGTCGACACGTCACGTTTCAATTGGCTGAAGTAGCCTTCCCGAAGGAGACTTCCGTTCAGCCGATCTACAAAAAAATCCGAACTCTTTTCCTCGTCCTCAAGTCCGCTTGTGGCTAATAGTGGACTATCACCGTGAGGTGGGGAAAGGTCCGCTTCTGACCCATAGCGGACATCGCCGTAGGTCGGCCACAAGGGCAATGTTGATTTGGGTCAATGTGTGGGGAGGGAGGATGATCAAGTTTCTACTGTGAGCTATCTAAGCGCTGCGCTTCACAGGGATATTGCGCCGCCAGGAAACCTCGAGAGAGAGTCCTGCTGTGAGTGTGTCCGGATGCTGAAGCGCACTTAGAATCTTCTAACTACAAGAGAACGGCTCAAGAGATGGCACGCTCCACGCTGAAAAGAATGGAAGCGCCGAAAATCAAAAAAGCCCGGCCCACACGAAGACCGCGACCCGCGGCGCGGTTGGCGTCGCAGGAAGCCTCGATGTCCAAGTTGACCAAGAGGCTTAAAGCCTTTGCCATTGAAAATGGCGCACACCTGTTCGGGGTCGCGCCCGTTGATCGCTTCGAGGGAGCCCCGCGCGGCCACCACCCCACCGATCTCATGCCGGACTGCAAATCAGTCGTGGTGATGGCTTCTCGCTTGCTTGACCGCGGTCTGGAGCATTTTCAAATCATGGAGAAAGGCGGTGCCGAGTTTGTCCCCGACGAACACATGCGCGACGTCATGCAGGATTACTGGTGGGAAATCCAAAGCCATGGTGCGACGTCAGACTTACTGTCGACATTGGCGTTACGCATGGCGATGGAGCTGCAGGATGCCGGATTTGGTAGTCTCCACATCCGTTCCTCCAACAGCGACGTCTATGGCCTAAATTCTTTGAAGGACAGGCTGGGCCCCTATTGGTGTTACTTCGCGCTGTTTTCGCACAAGCATGCGGCCGTGCGGGCCGGATTGGGAGAGTTCGGGCCAAATAATCTGGTTATTACGCCTGAATACGGCCCGCGCGTGCGTTTCGTCTCCGTTCTGACAGCGGCAGAGCTGGAACCATCGCCACTGCTCCAGAAGAAGTCGTGCCTTGGGACCAAGTGTGATTTGTGCATGACACACTGCGGACCAGCTGGCGTCTTGAAACTGTTGCCAGAGATCAATGAAGACGAAAT
>CAZCVU010000534.1:0-2235 GCA_964501745.1 uncultured Flavobacteriales bacterium
CAACGTCGAACGACATCAATTTCTCGGACGGTCGTCTGTTCGTCCGCAGCAATCCGGAAGTGAGCATGGGCTTTTTCCGTGCTGCCTCCACGGCGCATTGGGCGCCGGCAACGTTACCGGACGGAATTGATTCTCCGCTGCGAGAAACGGCTTTCTGGTCTGCGCCCGAACTTACCGCGCCGACACATGAAGACGAAATCAACTCGTCATTATGCCACGCTTTGGTATTCGATTTCTGCGGCATCGAGATCGATCCCGATACAGGATTGGTCCGTGTGGACAAATATGTAACCACCCATGACTGCGGCACCATTCTCCATGAAGGAATGGTGGAGGGTCAGATCCGAGGCGCCTTTGCGCAAGCCGTGGGAGCCGCTCTATACGAGGAGTTGGCTTACGCAGAGGACGGAGCGTTTCTGGCGGGAACTTTCGCCGATTATCTCGTGCCGACCGCTCACGAGGTTCCGGAACTTGACATCCTCCACGTCTGCACGCCATCGCCTCTGACGCCTTTGGGGGCCAAGGGCGTCGGCGAAGGCAATTGCATGTCGACACCTGTTTGTATCGCCAATGCGGTGGCGGATGCCCTGGGGTCGAGGCTGGACGGAATAGAGCTTACGCTTCCCTTGACCCCGGCAAAAATCTTGGCGCTACTGGATGATGGCGAACCGGTCGCGCCCCACAGTGCTAAACGAAAGGCACCCGCTAGCGGGCGGGGATTGACCGGGCAAGGGCGAGCGTTCATGAAGTCCAGTCCGCAGGTAATATGGAACCTGTTGACGGATCCCAATCAACTGGCCGACATCGTACCTGGAACTCACAGCGTGAAAAAGCTGTCGGCGACCCAGTTTAACGCGGATATTACTCTCGGAGTTGGCCCCATCAAGGGCCGTTACTCCGTCGAGCTCGATCTGTCCGAATTGGATCCGCCAAGCAGCATGCGGGTTAGCGGTCGAGCCATCGGTTCCCTGGGCTCCGGCGAGGGATCCGGAAGGATTACCCTGACCCCAACTCCCTCGGGAGGCGCGATAATAGCCTACGACTACGAGACCAGGGTCAGCGGCAAGGTCGCGGCCGTTGGCGCGAGGCTACTTGATGGTGCAACCAAGATCGTGATCGGCCAGTTTTTCTCCTCGCTCGGTCGCCAGGTCGCCAGCAACGATCAAGAGAAGGACAGAGTTATCGGCTGGTTTCGATCGCTGATACGGAGGCTGTTTTGAAACCTCCAGTTTTCGATTATGTGCGTCCGGATCAAATCGAACAGGTTCTGGATATTCTTTTCCAAGAAGGTGATGAGGCGCGCATTTTGGCGGGTGGTCAATCCCTTGTCGCTATGCTGAATATGCGTGTGGCGCGGCCCTCCGTCCTGATTGACATCATGCATCTGAAAGAACTTTCGGCAACCCGAATTGAGGAAGGGCATTTGTTGGTTCCGGCGGGGGTCCGCCAAGTTGCGCTGGAGGAGCGCACCACTCTAACCGAGGAATCACCGCTGCTGGCGGCCGTGATGCCTTGGATTGGACATGTCCAGACGCGGGCTCGGGGCACGGTGTGTGGCTCGATCGCTCATGCCGACCCGAGTGCCGAGCTCCCCTTGACCCTGAGCGCGCTTGAAGGGCTGGTTCAGCTTCGTTCGGCCGAAGGCAGGCGCGCCACCAAGGCAAAAGATTTTTTTCTTGGCATGATGGTGACGGCAAAAAGCGAAATCGAATTCGTCGAGGCTATAAAAATCCCCCTTGCCAAACCGGGGATGGGTGTATCGTTCCGCGAGATTGGCCGGCGTCACGGAGATTTCGCTATTGTGTCGTGCGCCGCGGTCATAAACGAAGAGGTTACGCGGCTAGCTGTCGGCGGCGTCAACGACGTTCCCACCACGATGGAATGGATCGGCCTTGACACCAGCCAGATCGACGATGCGTTAAACGAATTTGCTTGGTCGCTAGATGCCCGAGATGACCTACACGCAACCGCGTGCTACCGGAGAAAACTGGTTCGCCGCCTAGGCCGGCAAGTCTTGGAGGAAGCTCGCAAATGCACCGCTTAAAATCGCGCAATGTCTGTTCAGTTCGCTTAGTCCTGAACGGCAAACCCGTCTTGGCCGAGGCTACTCCGCGTATGTTGCTGAGCGATTTTCTTCGCGAGAAACTGGGAATCACGGGTGTGCATATCGGTTGCGAGCACGGTGTTTGTGGTGCCTGCACTGTCCGGATCGATGGTGCTTTAGCCCGGGCTTGC
>CAZCVU010000535.1:0-2235 GCA_964501745.1 uncultured Flavobacteriales bacterium
CAGACCACCGACGATGCCGCTGACGCCGGCGATGCGGCCGTTCAGCCACAACAGCGTGGCGGCAGCCGTACCAATCATCAGCCCGCCGACGAGTGCACTAGCCGGGTTAAAGTTCTCCATGATTCGGCCTCCTTTTAGCCTGTAGCGACTTTTTGTCGGTTTGCTCGTTCCGCTGAACCTGTTCCGCGATCTATTCGGCCGCCTTCACTGGCGCTGCCTGCCAAGCCAGGTGCCAGTCCTTTCGCTCCAGCGCGTCGGGGATGTCTTTGGCGTTTATCCCGTCGCGCGTGTCGATGCTGATGGCGACGCCGTCGATCCAGGTGTTGGTCGCGACGCCGGTCTTCGGGGAAGCGTTCTTCATCATGTCCGGCGCCGGACCATGAATATAGCCGGCCGGCAAATGCGTCAGCATCGCCTTTGCCAAGTCCGTGCGGTGAATGAAGCTGCCCGCGTGATAGAAGGCGACTTCATCCATCTCGTCGTTGGAATGGAAGCACGGTACGCGCACCAGTTCCGGATCGCTTTCAATGAGCGGCCGCGGCACGAAGGTGCAGACCACGAAGCGGTCGGCGACAAAGGTCGTATGCGCGGAGATCGGCATATGCATGCGGTGGCTCATGACCGGCCGCAGATCGCGCCAGTTGATGCGGACCGGACACAACGAGCCGTGCCAGCCGACGGCGTCCAACGGATTGAAGGCATAGGTCGCGGTCGATATCTGGTCGTTCCGCTTGATCCGCAACTGCCAGCTTGTTTCGCCCTGCTGTGCCTTGAAGGCGTCATTGATGGCGGGAGTATCGAACATCGCTGGGTCGAATACCGTATTCGTCCCCATTAGGCCTTTGTCCGGCAACCGGAAGGCATCGTTGGTTGCTTCGATCAACAGCATCTTCAAGTCGCCCTCGGGTTCGGTGCGCCACATAGTGCCGCGCGGCATGACGACATAGTCGCCTTCTTTGAACTCCAGATGGCCATAGTCGCAATACAAGTGACCTTGGCCCTCGTGGATGAACAACAGGTCGTCGCCGTCGGCGTTGCGCACAAGGTGATCCATTGCCCCCTTGGTGTTCCAGAAGCGGATCTTGCAGTGCTCGTTGGCAATGCACTCGATGGCATCCCAAGGCGACTTATCTACCTTGCCGTAATTGCCAAGATCCCAGGCCCGGCCATGCAATGGGCCTTCGAACTTCGAGAACTCGGTCGGCAGATGCGTGTGGTACATGTGCGTCGCTGGACCGTAAAACCCTTCCTTGCCGAGCTGGCGCTCAACCGTGCCTTCAGGCAGCGCGACATGTGCCTGACGCGACGACGTGCCCTCGACTTTTGGCAAGGTGATCCAGTCCCACCCGAATTCTGCGGCTCGCTTGTATGTCACGGCGTCGACCCCTCCCTGTTTGAGGCGCACAGTTTTGCGCTGATCATTTGGAAAAATTTAGGACGCTGCATGATCTACGGCAACTTGGAATATTATTTGCCCAGATGATTTGCAGATTCAGGCGCTAGCTTTCCAGCAACCTGAATACCGCGATCTCTTCGCTGCGGCCGGTCAGGCGGTACTGACCTGCAGCCTCGGTCGGAAACTCGGCTCCAGCACGTGCGCGCGTGACGTCGCTGAGCAGGATGTTGACCTCGTCGCCAACTTCGTAGACCTGCTTGCACAGTTGCTCGAGGCGCTGGCTGACATTCACCGTATCGCCGACAGCGGTGTAGTTCATGCGTCCCGGGGCGCCGATATTGCCGACGGTCGCGGGGCCGTTGTGGAGGCCGATGCGCAAATGAACAGTCGGCTCGCCGTTGCGCCGGCGTTGCTCGTTTTCCGCCCTGAGGTCGGTGGCGATGGCCCGGGCGGCGCGGCAGGCCCGGGCGGCATGATCGGACTGCGGATCGGGCGCTCCCCAAAACGCCATGACGCTGTCACCGATAAACTTGTCGACCGTCCCATCCTCCGCCTCCACATGCTTCGCGATCATCGCGAAATGCTCGTTGAGAAATGCTGCGACTGCGTCGGCTGGTTTGCCCTCGGCGAGCGAGGTAAAGCCGGCGATATCCGTGAAGATCACGGTGATATCCTGTTCACTGGACAGGATAGCGCCCTCGTCGCCGCGCCGTATCAGCCGTTCGACCAATGCCTTCGGGACATAGATTTCAAACCAGCGCAAGGCGCTCAACATCGAATTGAATGCACCGGCCTGCTGGTTGAGTTCGCGAAATGGGCTCTGCGGCAATGCTCCTATG
>CAZCVU010000536.1:0-414 GCA_964501745.1 uncultured Flavobacteriales bacterium
ATAGGCGCCAATTTGCAATGCCACTTTGATCCCGGTCGGTATGCCAGGGCCGAACTGGGACAGATAAGCACCGACGTTATAGTGCGTGTCGACGCGCAAGGCCTGTATCCGACCTTCGGCGTCGATGGCTAGCTCGGCGTGGTTGACCTGATCACGGCCCTGCGTGTCGGCAAGGAAGCTTTCGCTGCGGTCCGCCGTCCATTTGACAGGCCGTCCAAGTTCGCGGGCCGCGAACAGGACAAGTGGCAATTCGGGATAGAGCCGGTTCTTCATGCCGAAACTACCGCCGACATCCGGCGTTACGATCCTGAACATCTCTTCCGGCAGATCGAAGATATGGTTGGCGAGTTGACGACGCATGCCGTGCACGCCTTGCGTCGGTGCATAAAGTGTATAGCGCGTGCCATCCCACAG
>CAZCVU010000536.1:424-2235 GCA_964501745.1 uncultured Flavobacteriales bacterium
GGCTCGATGGCGGCAACGGCGACCCGGTTGTTGACGAGTTCCAATTCTGCGATATGTGCCGCGCTGGCGAAGGCCGCATCGGTTGCTGCGCGGTCACCGGTTTCCCAGATGTAGCAGGTATTGTTCTCCGCTTCGGGCCAGACTTGCGGCGCATCTGCATTTCTGGCGCCTTTGGTGTCGACGACCGCGGGCAGCGGCTCGTAGTCGATATCGATCAGCTCAGCGGCGTCTTTGGCCTGCAGCAGCGTGCCCGCGACGACAAACGCGACGGCATTGCCGACGTGGCGCACGAAACCGTCGGCGAGGATGGGGCGCACCGGCGAGATCATTGGCGAACCGTCGCGCTGCGTCACCGGGAACAGACAAGGGAGCGTCCCCAGCCCTGCAGACTTGATATCGGCGGCAGTGAGGACGGCAAGAACACCCTTGGCGGCCTTGGCGGCGCTGGTATCGATAGCGGCAATGCGTGCGTGGGCGTACGGCGAGCGCAGGACGTAGGCGTAGGCCTGGTCGGGAAGACTGAAATCGTCGGTGAACGCACCACGCCCCATCAGCAGCCGTGGATCCTCCTGACGTCGCACGGACTGGCCGATACCGGAATCTGTCATCTGCGCCTATTCTTTCGGTTGAATTCGGTAGTCGTGATCATAGGGAGGCAGCGGGTTCGGTCAATCTATCAGGGTGCCGGAACGCCTCAGACAGCGTCGACGTCTTCCTGCACGTTGACCGGCCCGGTGTCTACAATGCGCGGTTGCACCGAGAGCGCCGAAAACCGCCAGGCCTTGAAGGTTGGTGACCAATACTCGCCCGTCCAGCCCGCCTTGAGCTTAAGCTCGCGTAGAAAGGCGGCGGGATCTGGTAGATTTTTCCAGACCTGCGGCAGAAATACCGCCCGCTTGCCCTGATCGGCGATGATCAAGCCGTTGCGTTGCGGGACGAGTTGACTTAGCAGGTCGGCTTCGTCGGCGAACGACAACTCGGCCTCTCGACTCAAAAGGGAAAGCGAAACACTGGTCTGATTGTATTCCTCACGAGTCAGCGCCGGAAATCGCGGGTCGCGGAACGCAGCCGCATAGCCATTCGCGGTGGCGTCAGCAATCAGCGGCCGACAGGCCGATACCGTGCCGACGCATCCTCGCAGTCGGTTACGGCGAGTCAGCGTTACGAATGTGGCGCGATGTTGCCTGAGTTCCGGCGGAAGTTTGCCCAGCGAGACCTTTGGCGCGCGCCCTTGTTCAAGACCGAACTCAATGGCACGTCCAGCAGCCCGTAGTAACGCCGCACCGTGGCGGCGCAACAGCTCGCGATCGTCGTTGATCGGTTGATCAGCCAAGGATCCAGGATCCATAGCCGACGACCCGGTCGCGCGGGCCTGCGGTATCACCGGAATTGCGCAGGTCGAGACGTTCTATCCTGAGCCCAAGCTGGTTGGCTAGCTTTAGTAGTCCACCAACCGGGAATCGGCCGCAAGCGCCGCCTTTTGAGATCGCCTCTGGTTGCAGCGCCTCGATGGCCTCGGCGGTCTGTAGGTCGAGCCGGTGTGCCTGTTCATAGCTCAGGTAGTGGCTGAGGTCGGTTGAAATGACGATCAGCGTCTCGTCGCCGCCCCACAAGCGTTTCAACACATCAGCTACGGCCTCGTGGCTGACCGTACCGACGACAAGCGGCACCAAGGAAAACTCGCCTAGGACTTCCTTGAGGAAGGGCAGGTGGACTTCGAGCGCGTGTTCTTTCGCATGTGCCTCGTCGTTGATCTCGACCTGCGCCAGCTCGAGGATGGTATCGATAGCGTCGCGGTTCAGCGGGATTTC